>JBELMP010000037.1:0-17055 GCA_042095695.1 Maricaulis sp.
CTACATCAGTCAGATAGTATTCGCCATTGGCGTTTTCGTTCGTCACCTCGGTCAGCAGGTCGAACAGCAATTCTGCCGGGGCCGCGAGCACGCCGGAGTTAACCAGCCTGACCTCGCGCTCCTCGGCACTGGCATCCTTGAACTCGACAATGCGATCAAGCGTCCCGTCCGCATCGGTGATCAAGCGCCCATAAGCTGCCGGATCCTCGGGCTCGAACCCCAGCACAGCCACCGCAGCACCGGCATCCAGCGCCGCGAAGACTTTTTCCACGGTGTGCGCGGTGATCAACGGCGTATCGGCGTAGAGCACAATGGCATGCCCTGAAAACCCGGCCAGCGCGTCCCGGGCGACAGCCACCGCATGTCCGGTTCCCTGGGGCGGATCCTGGAGGGCCGTTTTTGCGCCCAGAGCGACTGCAGCGTCCTTCACGGCAGGCGAATGGGCACCATAGACCACGACCGTCTCGTCCGCACCGCTCTGGCCGGCGAGGTCATGGGTCCAGTGCAGCATGGGCCGGCCACCAACGGCGTGCAGGACCTTGACGGTTTTGGACTTCATGCGAGTGCCTTGGCCGGCGGCGAGGATAATGGCGGCCCGGGGTGCTGGCATGCGAGTATTCCCTTGTGATTGAGACATGGAAGGACGTGTGACTCAGCGCTATAGCCTATTGGCTCATGCCGCGTAAGCATCTCGACATCCGCCATTGCTGAAAGGATCGACCCAACATGACCCAACCCTTGTCGAAAAGCATCTTCGCGGACGCTGCGATCGCGTTTGATCTCGACGGAACGCTGGTCGATACGGCCCCCGATCTGGTGCGGGCGCTGAACGCGGTCATTCTTCCCCGCGGGCTGGAACCGGTGCTGACCGCGGATGTGCGAGCCATGGTCGGTCGTGGTGCCCGCGCATTGATCGAGCGCTCCTACGCCCGCCAGGGCCGAGCCCTGCCGGACGCCGAGGCTATCGCTCAAGTCGCCGAGTTTATCGAGGTGTATAAAAGCGATATCGCCCGGGACAGCGAGATTTTTCCAGGTGTGGTCGAGACCTTGGATCGTCTCAGACAGGCCGGTGCCTCATTATCGGTCTGCACCAACAAGCCCTCAGAACTGTCTGATCTCCTGATGGACCGTCTGGACCTCACGCATTTTTTTGATCGCATCATCGGGCCGGAGCGCACAACGGCGAAAAAACCGGCTGCAGACCATGTCTTTTCGGCCCTGGGCCGCAGAACCGGCAAGCTGGGCATGGTCGGGGACAGCGCGCCTGACGTCGATGCGGCACGGGCTGCGCGCATACCCTCAATTGTTTTGAGCTATGGCTATAGTGAACAGCCGGCCAACTCGCTTGGAGCTGACCGGCTGATTGATGAATTCGGCAATGTGCCTGATGCCCTCGCCGAAATCTGGCGGGGCGAAGCCTGATTAGGCGGTGCGACGCTCGCGACCAATATCATTGGCCGGACGGGACGGCATGCCATTGACCAGGTTGGACCGCACGTCAGTACGTGCAGACCGCATGGCTGGCATAAAGCCGGCATCGACCAGGTCAACGCTGACATCATATCCGCGCTCAGCCCAATAGGCTTCAATGCGTGCTTTCAGGCGACGTGCGCCTTCCGGCGTGCACAGATCGTTACTCATGAACAAAACCTCCAATACGACCGAGGACGCCTCGATCGGGCATTTCGTCAAATCCGGTGAATACGGGGCCCACGCCTCGGGTAACCCCGGTGTGCGCGGGGTGATATATGGGCGCGCGGAATATGACGAGACCATGAAGGTGTGTCAAGTTGTCGCACCCATGAGAAATCGCACATGCAGTTCGCGCCATAGGTGCGGTTGACCCCCTGCAAACCCCTCCCTACAAGAGCGCCTTTCCGGAACACCGGGCGATTAGCTCAGCGGGAGAGCACCTCGTTCACACCGAGGGGGTCACTGGTTCAATCCCAGTATCGCCCACCATTTTCCAGCCTTATCCACAGGTATGACCATTCGCGTCGCCTTGCCGCAGCGCTTGATTGTGGCCGGTTCTTGCGAAACATTCTCAGAAGTGGCATTTACCCGACCACTCGATTTTTGAATGGATAAGTTATGAAAGCCCTTGCCCCGATTTTGACCGGCGTCTTCATCCTCGCCGCCTGCAGCCCGTCACCTGAGGCCGGCAGCGCCTCCCCTGCGCCTGCGGAGAGCGCCGAGGAAACACGCGTGGTCAATGTCTACTCCTCGCGCCATTATGCCAGTGATCGTGCCATTTATGCCGAATTCACCGAGCAAACCGGGATTGAGGTCAATCTCATTGAGGCGAATGGCGACACTCTGATCGAGCGGGTCCGGGCGGATGGCGAGCGCAGCCCCGCTGATGTCCTGGTCACGGTTGATGCCGCGCGTCTTTACCGTGCCGACCAGGCGGGTCTGTTCGCTCCAACCGATTTCGCGAGCCTGCTGCCCGGCGTCGCCGAAAACCTGGTTCATCCCGACGGGCATTGGGTCAGCCTGGCCAAGCGCGCCCGCGTGATCGCCTATGCCAATGACCGTGTCGATCCGTCAGAAATCAGCACGTATGAAGATCTCGCAGGGCCGGAATGGGCGGGGCGTATCTGCATTCGCAGTTCCGGGAATGTTTATAATCAGTCCCTGCTTGCCGCGATTATCGCACGCTCGGGCGAAGAGGCCGCCGAGGCCTGGGCGAATGGCATCAATGCGAATATGGCCCGCGCGCCGCAAGGCGGCGACACCGACCAGCTGCGCGGAATCGCTGCGGGTGAATGCGATGTTGCCATCGTCAATCAGTATTACTACGCCACGCTGGCGCGGTCCGAAGACCCGGCCAATCTGGCTGTCGCGGATGCGGTCAGCCTGATCTTCCCCAATCAGGACATGGGTGGCACACATGTGAATGTCTCCGGTGCCGGTATCGCCGTAAATGCGCCGCACCCGGAGGAAGCCGAGGCCCTGATCGCCTTTTTCCTGAGCGAGTTCGGGCAGCGCACCTTCGCCGAGATGACCAATGAATTCCCGGTTATCGCGGGGACATCCTGGGACAACCCGGTTCTCGACGCGATGGTGCCCTTCGTGGAAGATGATCGAGATATCAATGAGCTGGGCGAGAATAACGCAGCCGCACAGCGCGTATTTGATCGCGTCGGCTGGCCCTGATGATCGGATCAGACCGAGCTCAGCGACCGACGGCGGCCCTGGCCTTCGCCGTCCTCGCTGCGCTTGTCTGCGCCGCGCCGATCCTGGCGGTCGCGTTCATAGCGCTATCTGACGGATCCATTGATTATCTACGACACCTCGCGCAAACGCGCCTGCCCACCTATGTCTGGAATTCCGTCCTGGTCGGTACAATCGCCGCCGCGGGTGCAGGTCTGGTCGGCACGGGTCTGGGCTGGCTCATCGCCCGGACCGAGTTTCCGGGAAGGCAGGTCTTTGCCTGGATTCTTATCCTGCCTCTCGCAGTGCCCGCCTATGTCGCGGCCTATGCATGGCTTGACCTGTCCCAGGGTGGCGGTCCGCTGGACACGCTCAGCTTTGGCCTTTTTCCGACCGTTCGCGGCAGTCTTGGCGCCGGTCTCATGTTCACCCTCGTCCTTTATCCCTATGTCTATCTGCTGGCGCGCAATGCCTTCGCCGGCCAGTCTGCTGACGCCTATGACGCAGCGCGCACCCTGGGTGCCTCGCCGGGCCGGGCCTTCTACGCGGCCGCCCTGCCCATGGCCCGGCCAGCCATCGCCGCCGGGATGGCTCTGGTTGTTATGGAAAGCCTGGCCGATTATGGCACTGTCTCACATCTCGGCGCGCCCACACTGTCCATCGGGCTGATCCGGGCCTGGTCCGGCGCCGGTTCGCTGCTCGATGCAGCGCGCCTGTCCCTGATACTGGTCGCCATTGCGCTCTTCGTATTCGGGCTTGAACGCTGGCAGCGGCGCCGGATGCGATCCCATACCGCGTCCGGCAAGCACCGGCCGCCACCGCGTATTCGGCTGTCCCGGGGGCATGCGGCACTGGCGTTCGTAGCCTGCATTTCACCACTCCTGCTCGGCATGGTTCTGCCACTTGGGCGCCTGGTCTGGAGAGCGCTGCGCGCGCCGGTCGCGAACGGGCTTGTCGATGCGGTGCAACACTCATTGATGCTGGCCACGATCAGCGCGCTCCTGGCCGCCCTGCTCGGCCTGTCAACTGCTTACGCCCTGCGCAGCAAAGGCCTGATCCCTGTTGTAGCCGCCCGCCTCGCCGGGCTTGGCTATGCCGTTCCCGGTGCCGTCGCTGCCGTCGGTGTCATCGCGATGCTGAGCAGCGTCCAGGGCGTTCTGGATCCGGCCTGGCGGAGCCTTACGGGGTCGGTCTTCCCCATCCTCTTGACCGGCAGCGCTTTCGCCCTGGTTTTCGCCTATCTCTCGCGCTTCGCGGCCGCCGCAATCAGCCCGGCGGAAACCGCGCTGAGCCGGGTCACCCCGTCCCTGGAAGGCGCCGCGCTTACGCTTGGCTCCCGGGGGACCGACCTCTTTCGTCGGGTGCATTGGCCGCTGATCATGACCGGCGTCTTCTCCGCCGGACTTCTGGTGTTCGTTGAAGTGCTCAAGGAATTGCCCGCGACCATGATCCTGCGCCCCTTCAATTTCGACACGCTGGCGGTGATCGCGCATAATTATGCCAGCGATGAACGTCTCGGCGAGGCGGCAGCACCGGCGCTTCTGATCGTACTGGTCGCCCTTATTCCCATGATCTTCGTGGCGCGCTATCTCTCCTCCCGTGATGCCGGGGAGCGGTAATGTCAAAGCCTGAAATACTGCGGGTCACCGATGCCGAGCGTCAGTTCGATGACGGCCACAAAGCCCTGTGCGGTGCCACGCTGGAGATCCGCCCGGGCGAGATCACCGCATTGCTGGGGCCGTCCGGTAGCGGCAAAACGACCCTTTTGCGGGCCATCGCCGGGCTGGAAGTGCTGGACCGGGGCGCGATCCATTTTGGCGAGACATCCTGGTGCGAAACCGGGCATCACCTGCCGCCGGAGATCCGCCGGGTGGGGCTGGTCTTCCAGGATTACGCCCTGTTTCCCCATCTCAACGCGTTGGACAATGTTGCCTTCGGTTTGCGTGGGACAGATCGCAAGGCACGCGCCCTGAAACAGCTTGAAGCGGCCGAGCTCGCTCACAAGGCCAGAAACTTCCCCCACGAACTCTCTGGCGGCGAGCAGCAGCGTGTGGCGCTGGCCCGCGCCCTGGCACCGGAACCGGCCATAATCTTGCTGGACGAGCCCTTTTCGGGCCTGGATCGACGACTGAGGGCCGATGTGCGGCGGCGTACGCTTGCGGCTATTCGCGGGACAGGCGCGGCAGCGCTTCTGGTCACCCATGACGCCGAGGAGGCGCTGGAGAGCGCTGACAGGCTGGCATTGATGTCTGAGGGCGTGATTATCCAGACCGGCACACCGGAGCACGTCTGGTTCAATCCGGTCAGTGCGACGGCTGCGCGCTTGGTCGGGGATGTGAATATCGCCGCAGCTGAGGTTCGCGAGGGTAGTGTCGACAGTATCTTCGGCCCCCTCTCCTGCGACCTGGATGATGGCCAGACAGTGGATGTATTGATCCGGCCAGAGGGGCTGATCCTGGCCGCGGGCGATATGTTCGAGATCATTGCCCGGGATTATGCAGGAGCGGAAATACGTCTCGGCCTGCGCGGCCCGGACGGCTCGCTCTGGACCGCGCGCCACAGAGCGGCGGATGCGCCGGCCCTGGGCCAGCGGACCGGGATTAGTCTCGACACGTCATTCCTGCGCATCATCGCCAATCCCAGACAATAAAAAGCCCCCGCCGGAACGACGAGGGCTTTCCCAGCTCCGAGGTTGAGCAAATGGGTCAGGCGGGCTCGAGAACCCGGGCGGAGCGCTTGTCCTCAATGCGCTGACGGGCAATCTCGTCAGCGATAATGTTGGAGGGTCGGCCCTCATTCTCGGACTGGTCGAGAATTTCAGCGAGCGTGTTTTCGAGGCCGACAAGCTTCTCCTGCACCCAGGCCGGGTCATAGGAGCCCTGGATCTCGCCGACCACATTGATGATGCCGCCGGCATTGAGCACATAGTCGGGCGCATAGATCTTGCCGCGCTTCTGCAATTCAGCACCGAGATCCCGCGTTGCCAGCTGATTATTGGCGGCGCCGGCGATCACCTTCGCCTGGATGCGGTCGATCGTGTCCGGATTGATGACTGATCCCAGGGCACACGGTGCGAAGACATCGACATCCTGGCTGTAGATTTCATCAAGGCCGACAATCCGCGCGCCAAACCTGGCCTCGAGATCCTTCAGACCCGGCTCATTGATATCGGTGATCACCAGTTCCGCGCCGGCCTTGGCGAGATGTTCGCTCAGATAGGCACCGACATGGCCGGCTGCGCCCTGGATGGCCACGCGCACGCCAGCGAGGTCGGATTTTCCCAAACCGCGCTCAACGCAGACTTTCAGGCCACGGAACACGCCTTCAGCGGTGATCGGCGACGGATCACCGGAGGCCGCCTTGCCTTCGGGCAGACCGACCACATGACGCGTGGACTTGCGCACTGCCATCATGTCGTCCGGGCTGACGCCGACATCCTCGGCCGTGATATAGGCACCGCCCAGGCTTTCCACGGCCCGACCGAAGGCTTCGAACAGGGCGACGCGATCGAACTGACCTTCCGGCTTCATGATCACGGACTTGCCGCCACCGATCGGAAGATCGGCCATGATGTTCTTGTAGCTCATCCCCTGTGAGAGGCGCAGCACATCCTCGAGCGCCTCAGCGGAGCTGGGATAAGTCCAGAAGCGGCAGCCTCCACAGGCCGGGCCGGAAACCGTTGAATGAACGCCGATAATGGCTTTCAGCCCCGTGACCGGATCGGTCGCGAACAAGACTTTCTCATGATTGTCGAACGACGCGTGCTCGAAAACGCTCATGCGCACTCATCCTTTCCTGCAAAACGCGGAATTTGGCAATTGGCGCGTGGAATACCGTTTCAACGCCCGCCTCGCAAGCGCTCAAAACCACTAACATTTATCAATTGTGTAAAATTTCTTGAATGCGGCAGCGCAACACGGGAAGAATTTTTTCTTCAAACCACGGATTCTTGGATAGCCAGGCATTATTTCGCCAAGATGGATGGGGTAGCGGCAGAAAATCGGGATGGTAGCGCTCTCCCTGACGAACGGTTTCGGTCAGTGTTTTTTGCGCCTGCGAAGACAGGTAGAAGCGCTGGGCGTAAAGCCCGATCAGCAAGGTGAGACGAATCTTCGGCAGGGCGGCGCGAACCCGGTCCTGCCAGAGCGGCGCGCATTCCCGGCGCGGCGGAAGATCGCCGCCCTTGCTGTCGAGACCGGGAAAACAGAGCCCCATCGGCACGATCGCGATTTTCCGGGCATCATAGAAGCTTGCCTCGTCAACTTGCATCCAGTCGCGCAAGCGATCCCCGGACGGGTCGGTGAAAGGCCGACCGGATTCGTGGACCCGCGTTCCCGGTGCCTGACCGACAATCATGATCCGCGCCTCCGGCGCCGCCTGAATGACAGGCCGGGGCGTATGCGGCATGGCTTGGGCGCAGACCCGGCAGCGCCGGATCTCGTCCAGCAGCGGATCAAGAGGCGGGGCGCCCAATCCGGTATACTCCCTTGAAGGTGTCTACATCCTCCACCGGCTTGCCCTTGCGCAAGATGGTGACATCCCCGCGCTTGGCGAGACGGATCGCCGCCTGGCGCACATGGCCGAAGCGCTTGTGATGATTGTCGGGATCAGCGGCCCGGGCCGCATCGGCCGGCGCGATTGACCGCCCTTCCGGTGCTTCATGCACAAGGCGGAGAATCGCGAGCTCGATCGGATCCTCCTGTTCGGTTTCACTCATCGCTCAAGCCTCCGGAATTGAATAGGTCGCACTGGCATGGGCCACCATATCCTCGGCCCCTTCGCAATAGATAGCGCAGTCCGTGACCGCGAGGCGCTTGCCCAGCTTCAGCAAACGGGTTCGCCCGATCAGCACGCCGGGCTCTGGTTTGCGCATGAAATTGATATTCAGATTGGTGGTGACGGCAAGAGCGCGCGGGCCGACATGGCCGAGCACCATCGCATAGGCGGCAACGTCAGCAATCGCGAACATGGTCGGCCCGGACACGGTGCCGCCCGGACGAAGGTGCCGCTTATCCGTCCGAAACCGCACCTCCACCTCACCTGGAGCCAGATGGGTGACGTCAAAACGTCCTGTCTCGGTCTTGGGCTGGTCGAAGACCCGGTCGAGGAAATCAGTGACTTCGCCTGCGGTCATTAGAATGGGTAAATCCATAAGGCTTCGCATCCTCATTCGCGGAGCGTCTGCATCCGCATAAAGACAAAACAGCCCGCATGGGCTTCGATAGCAAAACTGGGATAATTCGGACGCGGAGGCCAGCCCGGCCTCCAGGAGAAAGCATGCGCCGCGACCATCGCCCTTACTGGATGCACCGTTTCTGGGAAGAGTTCGAGAATAGCTGGACCGCGCATTTCCTGCGCCCGCATTTCGAGACCCTCGGGCGTAAACCGAAAATCGTCTGCCCCTGGAGCGTGGAAGTCTTCGGTCCGAATATCCATGCAGGACACCAGCTTCATCTAATCGCCAGTGCCGCTGATCCGATCCGCTTTACGGTCTGGTCGCCGAAGGATCAGTCCGGACGGATAGAGATCGGCGACTATGTCTTCATGGCTGGCGGGGTGCGTGTGCTGGCGGCCGGCAAGGTCGAGATCGGTGATAGCTGCCTGATCGCGCGCGAGGCCACGATCACCGATTGTGACTGGCATTCGCTTTACGACCGTGTCGATCCGGATCCGCCGCACAAACCGGTCAAGCTTGGCCGGAATGTCTGGGTCGGAGATGGCGCCTTTATCGGCAAGGGGGTGACGATCGGCGATCATGCGGTGATCGGAGCCCGTTCCATCGTCACCAAGGATGTCGAGCCCTATAGCGTTGTGGCTGGCAACCCGGCCAGACTTATCAAACGCCTGGATCCGGATGCGCCGATGAAAACCCGGGCTGACATGTTGGGCGATATCGCCGCCCTGGACCGTTTCATGGACAATTCCTATCGCTCGGCGATGAAGGGAAATTCCACCCTCGGCTGGCTGCGCTCCCGCCTCTTCCCTCGGCGCGGCGACTAGTCCTCGCCGTCAATCTCCTGCGCCGGCAGCGACCAGGACAGGATCAGAGCCGGAGTAATGTAGATAAACAGGATTGCGCCCCACATGATTGCGGTCCAGTGATCGCTCGTGCTTGGGGTCCACAGATCAATCTTCTCTTTCGCATCCTCGGCGAGTTGCAGGTAGAGGACGCTCAGCAGCGCCGCACTGCCGATCACATGGAAACTGCGCGAATAGGCCTGCTGGCGAAGCAGGAGCTCCTCAGAGTCGAGATGTTGTTTCTGCTCGGCCGTTATACGTTGCACCCCTGTGCTGATAATGCCCAGAAAGGCCGCAACAGCCAGAAGAACCACCGCATAGCCCATCGCGGCCAGCCCCTCATTCGCTTCGCCAGCATTGAGCACAATCAAGCTACCGGCAGGATAGGCCGTCAGCGCCAGAATACTCAGCCAGCGAACACGGCGAACATGCATCGGGCGCGGGCCCGGCTTGGCAGAACTGCGAAAGAAGATCATCTCACCACCTCGTCTTAAGCGCCATCGTTCTGCTTGTAGAGCTCGGACAATGACTTGAAGGGCTTGAGCGAGAACAGCGCTTCAACCGGAACGTCAAAAAACGCGCTCAGAACCAGGGCAAGCTCGAGCGAGGCATTGAAATCGCCCCGCTCCAGATAACCGATCGTCTGGTAATTCACACCAACCGCTTCAGCGAGCGCCTTGCGAGACAAGCCGCGCTCTGTTCGGAAGGTCGCGATGCGATTATAGACCTGACTCATGCCACACTCAAACCACCAACAATCACACATATAATCACAAATATTGTATATATACAACATTTTTCGATACAGGTGCACCGGGCACGACAACGCCCCACGCTAGGCTACTGATTTTTCACGGGATTAGAGGCCGAACATGGACATTGGCATTGCCCCGACCGCAGCACCTGTCATCAGGGTCGCCAAGGTCCCGGAAATCAACGCCTTGGGTGCCAGCTGCAGGATATCCTCACGACGCGAGGGTGCGATTGCGACCAGCCCGCCGGTCAGGATTCCGATCGAGGAAAAATTCGCAAAGCCGCAAATCGCATAGGTCATGATCAGCGACGTTCGCGGCGACAGCTCGTCTGAGACTTCGGCCAGTCGACTATAGGCGATCAGCTCGTTCAGCGCGGTCTTGAGCCCCATCAGCGCGCCGGCCGAATTTGCCTCGGCCCAGGGAATACCGGCGACCCAGACAATCGGCGCGAAGACCCATCCCAAGATGCGGTCGACCGAGAGCGGTGCGCCAGCGATGTCCGGAAAGACGCCGAGCAGCACATTCACCAACGCCACAAGCGAGGTAAAGACCAGCAGCATGAAGATGATATTCATGTAGAGCCGGATGCCGTCGGACACGCCCGTCGTCAGCGCATCCATCGAGGATTGATAGACGGTTTGAGGAATTTTCTCGCGCGATTGCACCTCTGCCGCGCTTGCCTCCGGCGGCATCATGAGGCGCGCCAGCAACACGGCTGCGGGAATGGAAATCAGCGAGGCGGTAAAGATATGCCCTGCCGCATCCTCAATCACGCCGCTCAGAAAGCTGACATAGACGGCCATGACCGAACCGGCGACCGTTGAGAACCCCACCGTCATGATCAAGAAGAGGTCGGAGCGGCTCATGTCCGGAAGTCTCGGCCGGATGAGAACCGGGCTTTCCGTCATGCCGAGGAAAATATTGGCCGCAGCGCCCAGGCTTGCCGCACCTGACAGGTTCAGCAGACGCCGGAAAGCCAGCGCAAAGCCCTGGACCAGAAACTCCAGTACGCGCCATCGCCATAACAGGGCCGACAGCGCCGAAAGCACGATCACCATGGGCAAGGCCTGGAAGGCGAAAAGAAAGGCGGCACCGGGCACTGCGTCGGGATTGGCGACCCAGGGCGCTTCGCTCCCGGCAAGATAGCCGAAGACGAATTGCGCGCCCTCATCGGTAACCTCCTGTAATACCTGGACGACCCCGGTCAGGGAGGAGAGGAAGGCGCGGAAAGGCGGCGCCGTGTAGAGCAACCACGTCAGACCGAGCTGCAATCCGATCGCGCCAAAGAGCAGCACGAGCGGTACGCGTTTGCGCGGGCCGAGGAGCCAGGCGATCGCCGCCAGTACGAATAAACCGATAAAGCTGCGCAATTGCAGCGACACATCCACCATCGACGGGGCCCCCGTAACACTGTTTACACCCTATTCCGGGAGAGCTGGCAGCGGCAAGGACTTGCTACTGCACGAAAGAACATCAATTTTGCTGACATGACCGCACCGATCAAAACCCCTTGTGTGAAAGTTTGCTTTGTCGATCCGAAAGCCGGGATCTGCGTGGGCTGCTTCCGGACCATGGAAGAGCTCGGCCGCTGGACGCGATTCTCGGATCAGGAACGCGACGAGATCATGGCTGCCCTGCCCCAGCGGGAAAAGGCTTATGCCGCGGCGAAGCAGAGCTCATGACCGCGGTCTTTCCCCGCACAAGAATGGAGTAGCGTTATGATGCGCCTGCTCGGTCAAGCCGCGCGCTACTGCCTGTATCTGGTCATCGGCCTTATTGGCGTGCGGCTGCTTCTGTGGGGCGTTCTGGACGCGCTTTCCCCGAGCGTCCGGCTGGCGCTCGATGCCCTCACCCTGGGTCTGTTGCTGATTGGTGTACTTGGGGCGGCCTTTGGCGGTTTGCCGCAGCATCGGTCCAACAGCCTGGTCTGGCTCGGCCTGGTTCTCGGCTTTCCGGTGATTTTCGTTATCGAGCGCGATTTTGAGGACTGGCAGATCGCCCGCTTGTGGACTGCCGATGCTCGCCTCGCTAGCGCCGGTCCCGCAGGCGATGCACGGCCCGATATTATTCTCAGTCGCCGCGCGAACGGACATTATCATATCGATGCGAGCTATAACGGGGTGAGCGTCGACTTTCTGGTCGATACAGGCGCGACCAATATTGCATTGACGCTGGACGATGCCCGCCGCCTGGGCGTGCGCGAGGACCGGCTTGTCTATGATGTTCAGGTCGCAACGGCTTCGGGGACTGATTTCGGCGCGCCGGTTATCCTTCCCTATCTCGATATTCACGGCGAACGCTTCGAGCGCGTTCCCGCGCTGGTGTTGCGCGGAGGCGGGCAATCCTTGCTTGGCATGTCGATTATCGGCGCGTTCAGCGCCGTGGAAATCCGTGACGACCGGCTGATCCTGCGGCGTTAGCCGACAAACAGGCCTTCTCGCAGCAGCATGACGCCGACAATGGCCAGACCGATGGCGAAAAATCGCTTCAGCTTTTCCGCCGGCAGGGTGTGCGCCAGCCGGGCGCCCAGCGGCGCGACGAAAAAGGCGGATCCGGCGAGCAGGGCAAAGCCGGGCAGATTCACATAGCCCAGCGAGAGCGGGACGGGCTCGGAACCCCAGCCATTCAGGATAAAGCCGATCGCCCCGGGTATACCGATCGCGACGCCAAAACCGGCAGCGGTCGCGACAGCGCGATGTATCGTCTTGCCGCACAATGTCATCAGGGTAACGCCCATGACCCCGCCACCAATCCCCATCAGGGCCGATAGCAGGCCGATGATATTGGCCAGCACGATGCGTGGCAGCCCGCCCGGCATATCGTCTGCCAATTGCCAGCTCGGGCGTCCGAAGAAAAATTGCAGGGACAGGAGGACCGCCATCCCGCCGAACAGAGCCGTCAGACCGCGACTTGGAATGTAATCGGCGACGACAGTGCCGATCAGCGTCCCGATGACTATGAAGGGAACCCAGGCGCGCAGCACCGCGAAGTCCACCGCCCCCTCCTTCGCGTGTGCCGATACGCTGCGCAGCGAGGTGGCGACGATCACCGCCAGGGATGTCCCGACAGCCACATGCATGACCCGGTCGCCCTCATAACCAAGGGCGCCGAACACGTAGAACATGGCCGGAACCATTACGATACCGCCGCCGATCCCGAACAGGCCGGCGATCAATCCGGCCAGCGCCCCGGTTGCGCCCAGAGCCAGGACGAGGATCCAGATTTCAGTCATGCTGCGGCACTCCCGGGTGTGACAGCGGCCAGCGCCTCGTCGATCACCTCAAGCCGGGCGCCACGGCGGCCAGCCTTTTCTGTGAGAATACGGCGCCAATTTCGCCCACCGGGTTGCGCATGAAACAGCCCGAGAATATGCCGGGTCATCGCGTGCAGCGGCACACCTTCGCGCATTCGGCGCTCAAGATAGGGCTTGTAACGTTCAATCGCCGCAATTCGGTCCGGCAACGGGTCGCACGTGTCGGCAAAGATCTGGCGATCCACCTGAGCGATCACCCAGGGCGTTTGATAGGCCGCGCGCCCCAGCATGATGCCGTCGAGAGGACCGAGCTCGCTGAGGCCATGCTCAACCGTCTCCAGCCCGCCATTGAGAATAATTTCAAGCTCCGGATGCGCAGCCTTGAGGCGCCTGACGAGATCATAATCGAGCGGCGGAACGCTGCGGTTCTCCTTCGGACTCAGGCCTTTCAGCCAGGCCTTGCGCGCATGCACGGTAAAGCTGGTCACGCCCGCCGCAGCGACGGTCTCGACAAAATCGAAAAGCGCCACTTCCGGATCCTGGTCATCAACGCCGATCCGGCTTTTGACCGTGACGGGGATTGAAACGGCATCCTGCATGGCTTTCACGCAATCGGCGACCAGCGCCGGCTCACGCATAAGGCAGGCGCCGAAACGTCCCGATTGCACGCGATCGGACGGGCAGCCGACATTGAGATTGATCTCGCAATAGCCATAAGCCTCGCCAATTCTCGCGGCCTTGGCGACGTCGGTCGGATCCGACCCGCCCAGCTGCAGGGCGACGGGCTGTTCTGCTGGATCAAAGCCGATGAGATAATCACGATCTCCGAAGATCACGGCCTTGTCGACCGCCATCTCGGTATAGAGCAATGCATGCCGGGACAGGACACGGTGAAAGGCCCGGCAATGCCGGTCGGTCCAGTCCATCATCGGGGCGACGGAAAACCGTCGGTCTACACGCTGTATACTCGTCATCGGCGCCACATAACCCAGTCAGGCCGCAAGGCCAATGCCTGGGCGCCCGTAGGGTCAGTCATTCCGGGCGCGGATGGCCTCCGCAGACGCGATCACCGCATCTTTCACCGGGATGAATTGAAAGCCGAATACACGCTCTGCCTTGGCGCCGGAAACAGCGAGATTCCGGCCGATATTCGGCACGACCTGCTTGAGATCAGCCATAAACAGGGCCAGCACACGCAATAGCCAAACCGGCGCCTCCGATTTCGGCGATTTCAGCGATGGGTCCCAATCCCGCAGAATGTCGCAAATCTCGATAAATCGCAGCGTATCCGACGTCGCTGAAAAGCGCTCGCCTTTCGCGGCGTCCAGATCAATCGCCGCGACATGCATCATCGCCACATCGCGCACATCGACCATGGGCAATTCCATCGGCGGCGCGAACGGATCGGCCCCGCTCATCAATCGCTCGACGAGATCCAGCGATGTGCCGTAACGCTCGTCCATGGGGGGGCCAAACACACCGCCAGGATTGATGGTCGTCAGCGCGATTTCCGGATGATCCGCTACGAAATCCCAGGCCGCCCGTTCGGCCAGCGTTTTTGAGGCTTCATAAGCGCTGACAGAAGGATGATCGGGCGTTGTCCAGAATGTCTCGTCAGACGGCGCAGCCTTGGGCTTGTCGGCATCCTTGTAGATGGCAGCGTTCGACGATGTGAGGATGACGCGCTTGATCCCGACCGCTTGCGCCGCCTTGAGTGCGCGCAAGGTCCCATCGACCGCAGGACGAATGAGCTCTTGCGGATCTTTCGGATCGCGCATCGGGAAAGGAGACGCGGTATGGATGAGCACATCGCAACCCGACATCGCCTCATCCCATCCATGGTCCCGGGTGAGGTCGAGAAACGCAAATTCCAGCCCGGCATCAGGGAAAAGAGCCTCTAGCTCGGCCTGGCGCTTCTCCGAGCGCACCGATGCGCGCACCGTGTGCTCCTTGGCGATGAGCTCGCGGAGAATATGCTTGGCGATAAAACCGGATGCCCCGGTCACGAAGACCTTGCCCATAATCATCCTCTTCATGATGGCATCCGTGAGCCTAAGCGAGCAGTGGGGATTTGCAATTGTGCCGATGCATCAAATGCAAACAATCGCCTTCACGACATTTCAAGGCGTCGATGATTGGATGCAGGAGAACGGGAGGATGTCATGGCCAAAGCAATATTCCACAAGCATCAGCGCGTCTTCGTACGCCCGGTCGGCACCTGGGCCCTGGTCGAGCAGGTGAAGCCGCAATGGGTCAAGGATGTCGAGGAGCCGGTGCGGGTTTTTTATGACTGCGGGCTGGGTCGCGATTTCGTCGCCGATGAGCTGACCGCTGAACATTGTGAAATCGTCGATACCGGCCAGTGGCGCCTGCTGCGTGCCAAGAATAAATGGCAGACCGATGAAGAATGCGCACGCCATCCCTTTCCAGGCACTTTCCCTGTTATTGTTACGGATTCCATGGATTGGGGAGGCTGGCGTGTCCCGGCGGCCGAGTATGATCGCGATCCATCACGTATCGAGGCCCAGGCGCGCCTGATCGTTCAGTCTCCGCGCCTGCTGGACCTGGTGGAAAAGCTCAATCAGCAGGCTCGTGATGATGCAGACTTGCCGGCAGCCTGGACCGAGCTGGCCCGCTATGCCCGCGAAATCCTTCGTGATGTCAGCGCGCGCCCGGCGAGCAAGAAATCGCAATCTACACCCCGGGCAGCCTGACGAGGACCTGGCAGCGGCCAACCGCCCTTAAGGGCCTCCTAACAATTTCGCGACAAAACTCCTGCAGAGATTTCTGTGGGACGGACAATGTCGCTTATCGAGCAACGCAATCGCTTTTTATCCTTCGCTTTCGCCGCCGCTGACGTGCTGGTGGAAACCGATATGGACGGGCAGGTGAACTACGCCGCCGGCGCGACGGGTGCACTGGGCGAGCCCGGTCTGAGCGAGGGCAATGGCCTGCTTTCCAAGCGATTGGACCGGACCTCGCAGCCGATCTTCGCGGCCCTGCTCAAGAGCATTCGCCCGGGGCGGCGCGCCGGACCGGCGCGGGTTACGCTTTCCGGTCGTGAGGCCATGCTGTGCGGCTGGTCACTCGGAGAAGACGAGCGCGTGCGCTGGACGCTGTCCTTCGACACGCTCTCCGCTCCCGAAGACCTCGACCCGCAAGCCTTTGAACGCTCGGCCGCAGCGGCGGTCACTGCTGCGCGCGACGCCGGCAAGCCGCTGACCATGTCGGTCCTGATGGTCTCCGGAATCGAAGACCTCACCCGCCAGATTGGCGATAAGCGCGCGCAACAGGTCTTCGAAGCCATCGCGACGGCCTGCTCCCTCGCTGTGGGCGAGCTAGGCGTCGCCCGCCAGGTCGATGTTGGTCGAACCGCCCTGATCCATGATGGCGAAACAGATTTGAAAGCGCTGAAAGCCGATATCGAAGCCATTCTTGCCGAGAACGAGCTCGACAATAGCAGCGTCCAGATCGACTCCCTTCCGGACGCGCCGGATCTGGAGCCTGAAATTGCGGTCCAGGCCTTCATTCACGCCGTCAATGAAGCCGCTGACTCCAACACGACACTGGATGTGCACAGCCTCCAGGAAGTCGCCAATGAAATGATGGAAACAACCAAGCGGCGCATGCAGGAGCTGCGGACCACGATCGCCGGGCGCGTCATCGAGCCCCATGCGCAGCCCATCGTGAACCTGGAAACCGGTGATATCCATCATTACGAGATGTTGCTGCGCCTGCCTGGCGGTCGCCCCATCAGCGAGAGCGTAACCTTCGCCGAGAGCACGGGGCTTATCTACGAAATTGACTTCGCCATGACGGAAATCGCGATTTCCTTCCTGCGCGATGATTTTGATCGCCCGGCCCTGGCCGTGAACC
>JBELMP010000038.1:0-16905 GCA_042095695.1 Maricaulis sp.
AAACCGCCAAGCGCGACACCCAGCTGATCGTGGCCGACTGGCCGCAGCTGGACGGTCTCGACGATGCTGATGCCGAGGCCGAGATGAGCTGGCTCATCGACGTCATCACCAATATCCGCAGCCTCAAGGCCGAGATGAATATCGCTCCGGGCAAGCCGCTCAATGCGGTTCTGGTTGGTGCCTCGCAGGAGATCCTCGACCGTGTCGAGCGCAATCGTCCGCTCCTGGAGCGTATGGCCCGCCTGGAAGAGATTTCCGCCTCCGACAGCGTGCCGCCGGCTGCGGCCCAGACGGTGGTCGGTGAGACCGTCATCGCCCTGCCGCTGGAAGGCGTTATCGATCTGGACGCCGAGCGTGACCGCTTGGCCAAGGAGCTGAAAAAGCTGGATGGCGAAATCATGCGTCTGGAGAAAAAGCTGGGGAATGAGAAATTCGTCGCCAATGCGCCGGAAGCCGTTGTTGCGGAGCAACGCGAAAAACTGACGGAGTATTCAGCCCAGAAGACAAAAATCTCCGAGGCTCTCGGCCGTTTGGAGACGGCCTAGCCGTGGGCCGGGATTTCGATCGGCTTTGGCAGGAAAAGCTGCAGCCCTGGCTTCTCGGCCTTGAGGCCGAGCGCAAGCAGGCGGTCCGGGATAGTTTGTTGTTTGGAATTCCGGCCGTAGTCCTTGTGCTTGGCGGAGTTCTGCTCACCATATCGGCAGATCAGCCCTTTGGTCTGATCGTCGGCGGTCTTCTCGGGTTGCTGCTCGCCTGGATTGGCAATCGGCGGCTGAGCCGCATACGCGAGCGGGTCAAGCTGGAACTCAATCAGCAAATCGCCGAGGCCTGCGGCCTGAGCTACTCAGTACGTCCCTACGACCCGACACGCTTTGATAATTTCAAGCAGATGGGACTTCTGCCCGCCTATAACCGGAAGCGTTTTGAGGACCATTTCTCCGGCGAGATTCTCGGCTGCGATTTTGATCTCTACGAGGCTCATCTGGAGCAAAAGCGTCGCTCCAAGAACCGGACCTATTACGTCACCGTCTTTCGCGGCGTACTGATCCGCATCAATTTCCCACGCAATGTCGAAGGGGTGACCATCATTACCCGGGATCAGGGCTGGTTTAACGGTCTGCATGCCCTGGGGCACTCGATGGGGGCCAGAAAGCTCGAACGGATCGGCCTGGTCGATCCCAAGTTCGAGAAAATGTTCGAAGTCTATGGTTCAGACCAGGTCCTGGCGCGCTACATGATGACGCCGACCTTTATGGAGCAATTGCTGGAATTGGAGACCTCTCTTGAGGGCAAGAAGATCCGGGCCGGCTTTGATGAAGAGCTGGGCCAGGGCGAACTTCTTGTGGCCGTCGAGACCGGCAATCTTTTCGAGGCCGGATCCATGTTCAAGCCACTTGCCGACCAGGGCCGGGTGAAATCGATTATGGACGAGATCAAGCTGGTCACCGGCATTATCGAGGAACTGGTTCAGCGGCCCGGCGCGCGTCCCCAGGCCTAGCTCTCCGTCAGCAAGTGATCCGCACGTATCTCGTAGACGGCGTCGGCATATCCGTTCGCCATCATGAAATCTCCCATCGCACGAAATGTGGTCGTCCGAATGGCACCGCGATGATCGTCCAGTCTCAAACGCTCGTCGACGGACGGGCCGAACATGCGTTCGAACAGTCCCGTGCGAATACGGGCCGGCTGGAAATGCGCCGCGAGATTGGTCTTGATCTGCTCGCGATCAGTGGTTTGCCAGAGCGCTGCGGCAATAGCATCGAGCATGAATTCATTGCAGTTCTGAAAGCGCGCATCATGAGGATTGGCGATCAGGGAATAGTCCGGCTGGTGTAAGTCCTCAACCGCCCCGCTTGCGAACAGGGTCAGCAGGCGTTGTTGCACAAGCGGTGAGGGGATAATGACCCCGGCCTCACCCACGACATCGCCCTGGGTGAAGTTGAGCAGCCAGTCCTGCGCCAGATAGGAGCGGCGCCGGTCCTCTTGCCCGGGATAAAGATTGTAAACAGCATAGCCGCGATGGACCTCGCCATCCGCAGCTTCGGCCTCGGCATAGACCCAGAATGCGCCATGCGTGTATCGAATTCCGTCGGGAAGATCCGCCCGTGCTCGCCCGGCCCGGAAAACCAGGGCGATCCGGACACCCTGTTCGGCCAGATCGCCCTCGATCTGTTTGGCAAAATCGGCCGCGTCCTCGAGTGCAAACGGGGTTATGGCCGTCGCGTCCGAACCGGCACGGGCTGGGCTGGCGCAAAGCACCAGCACCAGCATCAGGCTGAGACCGAGCCTCATTCCTCAGCCGCCGTGTTAAGGGCCGGAAGCGGGTCGGCGACCAGCACCGCGTCACTGAGCGGCAAGGCAGTGGCATCATAGTCCAGATTGAGCATGTCCTCGGCCAGTTCCGCCCCGGCACGGGCAAACCCTGTATCCCCGGTAATGAGCGTCGCGCCGGTACCGGCAATGAGAACAGTTCCGCTGGCGGGTATCATGGCCGCTCCTGAGGCCAGGGTCGCGCCGGTTTCGACCGAGGCCGCAGCGCTCTCCCCGGAGGCCTGGGCGGCGGGTGGGCCGGCACTGTCCGCCAAGGCAGGCGTGGTCAGCATGGTCAGGCCGCAGAAGAGGCCGGTAAGACGTTTTCGGGTGGATTTAGAAGTCATGTCTGGCTCCAGCAATATTGGGTCGATACCCCCCGGAGATTGAGCCTGGCGGTGAATCCAATTCAGACAAGACGGAAAGATTATTCACATCTGGGCGCTGGCTTTGCGGTATTTGCGCCTGTGTTGGACACGGATCTACCGCCCGGCGCCTCTACCAGCTGGTAGTTGGGGCGGCGCCGGAGCGGCTGATGCGAGATCTCTAGGATCTGTATTCTGGTCAGCCGGTTGGGGGCCGGCTCGGGAATACAGACTAATCCTTCATGTGAATCGGATTTATGCAAGCGGATTCGGACTGGTTAGTCGCTTTTTGCGACCAACTAAGTCCTTATGGCCACAGTCAAAAGGCTATGTTGTAACGTTTTATGCCCGGGCTGCGGCTACTCGGCCGCAACCGCATCGCCTGCAGCGCTACCACCCGTCTGTCCGGCAAAATAGGGGGCTTCAATTTCGAACACATCAGTTTCGTCCGCCAACTCGAAGGCGAGCATGAAATCCGCCATCGACCTGAAAGTTGCGGTGCGGATGCCGTCATAATGATCATCAAGGCGAAGACGCTGATCGAAGAGAGGGCCAACAAAGCGCTCAAATACATTCAGTTCGACCGGAGTCGGCCGGAAATAGGCGTCCAGATTGACTTTGATCTGCTCGCGATTCGTCGTCTGCCAAATCGCCGAAGACACCACGTCGAGCATGAATTCATTACAGTTCTGGTAGCGCGGATCGCCGGGATTGGAGAGTAGCGAATAGTCGGGATTATGCAGCGCGTCATAGAAAGGCGATGCCATCACGTCGAGGATTCGCTCCTGCATTTCGGCATTGGGGATGATCACCCCGACCTGACCGACGGCGTCACCGCGGGTGAAGTCCAGCGGCCAGTCCTGATAAAGGCCCGACACGGTGACCGGATTGATCTCGTGATAGAGATTATAGACCGCATAGCCGTATTGCGTGCCGCCGCCCTGGGTGGGAACGGGGGTGTAGACCCAGAATGCGCCATGCGTGTAGCGGATACCTTCAGGCAGGCCGGAGCGCGGCCGTCCTGTCCGGAAGACGATAGCGACATAGGCGCCTCGTGCGGCCAGTTCGCGTTCGATCTGCTTGGAAAAATCCGCCGTCTGCTGCAGCGTGAAACTGTCAACCGGACGCCCATTACTCCCTGCCTCGGCCGTCGGGGCCGTCGCGAGCAGGCTAAGTCCCAAGAGGCAGAGGAGCAGGTAACGCATTACTAGTTGTCCGGGTTGGAGCTGCGATTATTGTCGACGATCACGGCCTCGCCAATGGGGAGGGGGCCGCGCTCTTCATTCTCGTTTTCGGCACGTTCACGCATGACCCGCTGGGCATCACGGGCATAGCTTCGCGCACGATCCGTATTGGATGAGTCGCGGGCGTAATTGACGCTTTGATTGGTGATCTCCCGCTGTACCGGAGCGGAGTCTTGCTGGTTATTTTGCGCGAGAGCCGGGCCGGTATAGACGGCCAGCGTGCACGCGGAAATCAAGATCAGGCGCATGAGCGATCTGTCCTTATGCTGGTGTTAAGAGAATACTAACACACCTCGCGCGTGAACCTAGCGTGAATTTTGCCCCTAGAGCGCGAAACGTCCGACAATCGGAATATGGTCAGAGGCTTTGGGTTCGCCGCGAGTCTTTCTGTGAATATCAACGCCTTCAAGTGTGTCAGCGGCTTGCGGCGACAACAGCAGGTGATCAATGCGGATGCCGTGCCCCTTCTGCCAGGCGCCGCCCTGATAATCATAGAAGGTGTATTGATGCCCGCGGCCATCAATCTGTTCAAAGGCCTCGGTCAGCCCAAGCCAGCGCAGTTTCTGGAAAGCCGCCCGGGTGGCGGGCAGGGCGAGGGCATCATCGGCCCAGACGGCCGGGTCCCAACAATCGCTATCGCGCGGTATGCAGTTGTAATCGCCGGCAAGTATCAGCGGTTCTTCATGGCTCAGGAGCTGTTGCGCGTGCGCGTGAAGACGCTCCATCCAGGCGAGTTTATACTCATATTTCGGACCGGGAGCCGGGTTTCCGTTGGGCAGGTAAATGCTCGCCACCCGGACGGGTCCGCTCTGCGCGGCGATCACCGCCTCGATATAGCGCGCCTGCTCATCCTCATCATCGCCGGGTAGTCTTGAGCGACAATCCTCGATCGGGAGCCGGGAGAGAATGGCCACCCCATTATAGGATTTCTGGCCATGGGTTTCGACATTATAGCCCAGTGCTTCAATCTCGAGGCGCGGGAAACCCTCATCTACCGTCTTGATTTCCTGCAGGCACACCACGTCCGGCTTCGCCTCCTCAAGCCAGCTGAGGACGTTGGGGAGGCGGGCTTTGACGGAGTTCACATTCCAGGAGGCTATGGTCAGGGTCATTACGAATCTTTCGGCGGCTCATGCGTGCAGCATAGGTCGTTGGGGGAAGCAGAAAAACCGGGCATTAAACTTTGCGGCTTGCGGCTTGCGGCTTGCGGCTTGCGGCTTGCGGCTAGAACCCTTTGAACACCGCAAATTCATCGACTTCCACCCGTTCGGAACGAAGCGTGTTCACAGGTTCGCTCTTGTCGGCATAGCCCAGCGCCATGCCACACCAGATACGCTGGTCCTCGGGCAGGCCCAGCGTCGTTTCCACCGTCTTGTGACGGGTCATCCAGGCTTCCTGGGCACAGGTCGCAAGACCCTTGTCTTCAGCCGCGAGCATGAATGACATGATGAACATGCCCAGATGGCCCCATTGATTCGGGTTCATTTCCTTGTCGAGGCTGAAAAACAGCCCGACCGGGGCACCGAAAAACTGAAAATTCGCCAGCAGATGATTGAGTCGAGCCGCCTTGTCCTCACGCGGTATCCCGATGGATTCATACATTTGCTCGCCGAGTTCAAAGCGTCTTGTGCGATAGGGCTCCCAGAGCTTCTGCGGATAGGCGCCAAACTCGCTCTCATCCTCAAACGGCGCGGCCTCCAGGCGAGCGGCAACGGCATTGATCACCTGCTGACGCGTATCACCGGCAATCACATGCACATGCCAGGGCTGGAGATTGCCGCCAGAGGCAGCCCAGCGCGCGGTATCGAGCAAGTCGCGTACATCCCCCTCGCTGACGGGTGTGTCGAGGAAGGCGCGGGTTGAAATTCGGTCGCGCATCAAGCGCTGGAAATCAGTGATGCCATTCATGAGCGCCAAGCTAGCTTGCTTCGCTCAAAGGTCGACGATTTTTTCAAACCCACCGAAAATCAAACGCTTGCCATCAAAGGGCATGTCTTCCTCCTGCATGCGTGCATCACTCATCATCGCCTGCATGCCCGTATCCCGGCTTGCCTTGTCCGGCCAGGTCACCCAGCCCGAGGCAATGGTTTCATCGGCCTGGCGCATGACCGCTGTATGGAAGGAATTGGTCTCGCCCTCGGGCACATCATCGCCCCAGACATCCACCACTTCGATGGCACCATGGTCTTTGAAGACCGCTGCCATACGTTCGGCATGGGCCGTGTAACTGGCCTTGTTCTCGGTCGGAACGGCGGCAATGAAAATGTCGACATAATGCATGGCTGTTTCTCCCCTTAGGAGGGAAAAGCCTAGTCAAATTACACCGAGCTGGCGAGGGCTAGACGGAGAAACTCGTGCCGCAGCCGCAGGCTGCCGTCGCATTGGGATTCTTGATCTGGAAGGATGCGCCGATCAACTCGTCGACATAATCGATTTCCGAGCCCTCCAGGAAGGGCAGGGAAGCCTCGTCGATTACCACCTGGGCACCGTCGCGCTCGATCAGCAGATCATCGGCCTGCTGCTTGGTGTCGATGTCGAAAGTGTAGGAAAAGCCCGAGCAACCCCCGCCGACCACACCGATACGGAGCAGTCCGGGCGCAGCCTGGCTGGCCATAATCATATTGATCTGTTTCGCGGCCGAAGCCGAAAGCGATACGCTCTGAGACATTTGACATCCCTGAAGGGTTGCGGTTTCACCTCGATATCACTGTATATGGACCTCCGGACCGGCTTTAGAAAGACCTGTATCTGATGACACTTGCCGCGACCGACCGATTTCGCGCCCCCTATGCCAGCCATCCCTCGCTCTCCCGGGGGCGGTTTCACCCGCAGCCGGACAGTGCAATGCGCAATTGTTTCCAGCGTGACCGGGATCGGATTATCCATGCGGCGGCCTTCCGGCGGCTGAAGGAAAAAACCCAGGTCTTTGTCGCTCACGAAGGGGATCAATACCGGACGCGCCTGACCCATTCCCTGGAAGTGGCCCAGATTGCGCGGACGTTGGCGCGCGCGCTCAATGCGGACGAGGATCTGGCCGAGGCGCTGGCCCTGGCGCATGATCTTGGTCATCCGCCCTTCGGTCATCAGGGCGAGCGCATTCTCAGTGACAAGATGCAGGCGTTTGGCGGCTTTGATCACAATGCCCAGACCCTTCGCGTCATCACCAAGCTGGAGACACAATATCCGGACTTTGAAGGGTTGAACCTGACCTGGGAAACGCTGGAAGGCGTGGTCAAGCATAATGGCCCGCTCTTGGGACCGGGGCGCGGCGTGGAAGACCTGGCCTGGGGCTTCACCGCCTTTGCCGACTGGGAGGCTCTGGAGCTTGATACACATGCCGGTATCGAAGCGCAGATTGCCGCCATCTCTGACGACATTGCCTATAATAATCATGACATGGATGACGGGATACGATCGGGCATTCTCGAGATCGGGCCGTTGCGCGACATTCCGCTTATTGGCGGCATATTCGATCGCATTGAGGCGCGATGGCCGGACATATCCGAGACAGTGAAAATTCATGAAGCCGTCCGCGAGCTGATCGGCCTGATGGTCGGTGACGTCCTGGAAGAGACCCGTCGCCGCCTCGCCGAAGGAACGCCGCAATCCGCTGATGATGTACGGCGCCTCGGCTATCCGGTTGTCGCCTTTTCAGAGGAGTTTCTTCTCACGCTTTCCGAACTGCGGCGCCATCTCTATGAATTCATGTACAAGCACTACAAGGTCAATCGCATGATGTCGCAGGCCGGGCGGGTAATGAGCGATCTGTTTGAGCTCTATCATTCCAATCCCGGCGTATTGCCGACTTCGATCCAGAAACGTATCGATATCCCGCAATCTGCCGGGACAGCGCGCGTGGTCTGCGACTATATTGCCGGCATGACCGATCGCTTCGCGATGGAAGAGCACAGGCGCCTGTTCACGGTGCAGGGCTATTTCTAGGCAATAAAGAATTCATAACGCGGCGCTTTTTCGCTGTATATGGGTGCCGGACCAGGCCCTCCGAGTGTTATTTGTTGGGGCGGTTTGCGATTCGCAGACGGCGGGAAAAGACCGAGGCAGGTCAGAGCATGACAGACCAGGACGACGAAAACCGTATCGGCGCCTATGCGCCACCCTCTGACGGGTATGAGACTTTTGATGCGCGCGAAGAGGAAGGCCGACGCGGGACTTTCCTTCTGGTCGTTGTTTTTGGCGTGATCATTCTGTTCGTGGGTGTCGTCTGGAGCGCGTTCAACCAGGGCGTACGCGAGGCAGATAGTGCACCGCGTATCGTCGCCGATATCGAACCCTATCGGGCGCGCCCCGCCGATCCGGGCGGGGAGGAAACGCCGGATACCGGGCTGGCGGTTTATGATCGTCTGACCGGCGATACGAGCAGCACTGATGACGTTTCCCTGCGGCCTGCTGCGGAGGAGCCGATTGATGACCGGCCGGCCTTGCGTGTCGAGACTGTCGGTGCCGACCAGACCGATCCTGAGCCGTCGGCAAGTGCCGAAGCCACATCGCCCGATGTGACGCCGCGGCCGGCGCCAGAGCGTCCTGCCCCGCAACCGGCTGAGACCGCGGATCGTCAGCCTGCCGATAGTGATGCTGCACAATCATCGAGTTTCGAGCGCCCGCCCGTTTCAGAACCGGCTCAGCCCGAGCCGGCTGTCGAGACAGCGCCGTCTGGCACTGCCACCCCGGTGGTCACGGGCGATTGGGTTGTTCAGATCGCGTCATTCCGGACCGAGGCGGATGCGGAAGCGGCCTGGCTCGCCTTCGGCGGTCGCTTTGCGGATATTGCCGCCGGCCTGGCGCCGGATATCGCTACGGTGGAGATTGAAGGGCGCGGAACATATCATCGACTGCGCATCGCCGCCTTCGGCAGCCGGGATGATGCCGTGGCCTTCTGTTCGACCTTGCAGGGGCGTGGACAGGATTGTCTGGTCGCGCGTCGATGAGTGCCCGGGCGGTCATCTACGGCCTTGAGGGTGAGGTGCTCAGCGCCGATGAGCGCGCCTTTTTCCGCGATGCTGACCCCTGGGGTTTCATCGTATTCGCCCGCAATATCGCCACGCCCGCACAATTATCGCGACTGACGCTGAGCCTGCGCGATTGCATGGGCCGAGATGTCCCGATCCTGGTAGACCAGGAGGGCGGGCGCGTGCGCCGCCTGCGCCCCCCGCACTGGCGCGACGTTCCTGCGGCGCAGCTCTTCGGTGATCTCTATCTGCGCGAGACCGAGGCGGCGCTGGAGGCGACCTGGTTGAATCACCGTTTGCTGGCGCATGAATTGCGGGCGGTCGGGCTTGATGTGGATTGTGTGCCTTGCCTGGATTTGCGCGTGCCCGGCGCCGATGCGATTATCGGTGATCGCTCATTCGGGGAAACGCCGGAGCCCATCATCGCACTGGGCCAGTCCGCGATCGAGGGAATCCAGGCCGGCGGCGTCGCTCCGATTATCAAACATATTCCCGGGCATGGACGCGCAAGTGCCGACAGCCATCTGGAACTGCCGGTGGTTGATGAGTATCATGCTCAACTCAGCGAGACCGATTTCGCTCCTTTCAAGGGCCTTAACACCGCTGTCATGGCGATGACGGCTCATATCGTCTACAGCGATATCGATCCGGATCAGCCTGCGACAACCTCGCGGGCCATGGTGCAGGATATTATTCGCACAGAGCTGGGCTATGATGGTCTGCTGATGACGGATGATTTGTCCATGAAAGCGCTGACCGGCAGTTTCCGCGAGCGCGGCGAGGCGGCGCTTCGTGCCGGGTGCGACCTGCTTCTGCACTGTAATGGAGACATGGCCGAAATGGTGCAGGTCGCTGAAGCAGCACCAGAATTACTGGGCCAAGCGGCGCAGAGGGCCGGGGCGGCGGACAGTGTCCGCCAAAATGTCGAGCCATTTGACCCATCCGCAGCCGAATCACGGCTGAATGATCTTTTGGAGCTGGCCAAGGCGTGAACACGGTGTGAGCGAAGAGTTTCAGGAAGACATACGCTTCGAGGCCGCCGAGGAGGCGGACGCCCAGTCGCTCGTGGTCGATGTTGACGGGTTTGAGGGACCGCTACACCTGCTTCTGGCCCTGGCCAGAAAGAAAAAGGTCGACCTCGCCCGGATTTCCATTCTCGAGCTTGCAGATCAATACCTCGCTTTCATGGAGGAGGCGCGGCGCCAGAGACTTGATCTTGCTGCTGACTACCTGGTGATGGCGGCCTGGCTGGCTTTCCTTAAGTCCAAGCTGCTCCTGCCCAAGCCACAAAAGTCCGATGAGGAAGCGCCGGCCGAGGAGATGGCCGCAGCGCTGGCATTCCGCCTTCGCCGTCTCGATGCGATGCGCGCAGCGGGCGAAGCGCTCTATGCCCGTCCCCTTGCGGGACGTGATGTCCATATGCGCGGTTTGCCAGAGGGCGTGCGCTCCACTCGATCTGTGATTTACGAGGCAGATCTGCATGACTTGTTAAGTGCTTACGCCACGAGGCGCTGTAAGCAGGCGCGCGCGATCTACCGTCCGAGCGCACCGCGAGTTTATGGCCTCGAAGCTGCAAGAGGGCGTCTTGAGCGCCTGATGTCCGACGTCACGGACTGGCAGGATCTCGAAAGCCTCTTGCCGCAAGCGGCTGAGCTGGGACCGAACGCGCCCTCGGATCGTTCGATCAAGGCCAGCTCCATGCTCGCGGCGCTGGAGATAACCAAGGAGGGCCATGCACGCTTGCGTCAGCGTGAGGCCTATGCGCCGCTTTATGTCAAAGGGGCGGAGCGGGAGGAGACGCGCGATGAGTGACGAGCAGGATCCGCCGCAGGACGCGATCTCCGAGGCCATCGAGGCGCTTCGGGCTCAGGCCTTGCGTCAGGGCCCGTCGAATGTCGAGCAGGAGGAGTTGGCGCTCGGCGTCCGTCTCGCGGTTGATACGGAACGCGCCCATTTGCGCGTGCTTGAAGCCCTTCTTTTTGCCGCGGCGGAACCGCTGGATGAAGAAACACTGATCGGTCGACTGCCATTGGAAGCGAATATTCCGTTTTTGCTCAAAACCTTGCAGCAGGAATATGAGCATCGCGGTGTGCGACTTGTCGAAATCGGTGGGCGCTGGCGGTTCGAGACGGCGCCGGACCTGGCGGATGTGCTGGAAGAAGTTCGACAGGAGCCGCGCAAACTGTCCCAGGCAGCGCTCGAGACCCTGTCCATCATCGCCTATCATCAACCGGTTACACGCGCCGAGATTGAAGAGATCCGCGGTGTCGCCGTGTCCAAGGGCACGCTGGACCTGCTGTTTGAATTGCGCTGGGTGCGTCCGCGCGGGCGTCGGCGCACACCGGGCCGCCCGGTTACCTATGGCACAACGCCAAACTTCCTTGAGTATTTCGGACTTCAGGGCATTGGGGATCTGCCGGGCCAGGCTGATCTCAAGGCCGCCGGTCTGCTGGACGCACGTATTCCACCTGACTTTTCCGTGCCAGACCCTTCGCGGCATATCGAGGACGCGCTGCTGGAGGATCCTCTCGATGAGGAGGAGGCCCATGCCTTCCATGTCGATTTCATGGAATCCGACGAGGCGGAGTAAGCGCGGCATTTCGCCTGAAGCTTGAGTTGGACGACGCGGTTCAAGTGCTTTAGACCTTTGGAACAGAGATTAAGCGGAGGGCTTGATGGCTCCGGGTATGTGGCAAATTCTGCTGGTTGTTCTGCTGGCGGTTCTTCTTTTCGGCGGTCGCGGCAAGATCGCAGCCGTGATGGGTGATTTCGCGAAGGGCATTACCTCCTTCCGCAAAGGCTTGAAGGATGAGGAGGCAGACTCTGAGTCCGAGGAGAATGCCGCACTATCAAGCGAAACCCGCGACGAAGAAAAAACCGGGAGCTAGACCATGAACCCCGGCATCGGAATGCCGGAAATGCTTGTGGTCCTCGTGCTCGCCCTTGTTATCGTGGGACCCCAGCAGCTTCCGATCCTCATGCGCCGAGTCGGCCGCATGCTTGGTCAGGCACGGTCCATGGCGAAGGAATTTCAGGCAAGTTTCGACGAGATCGGCCGGGATACCGAGCTGAGCGAACTGCGCAAGGAGATCGAGGCGCTGAAACAGGCCAATCCGATTTCCGAGGTTCGCGGCGAAGTCGACAAGGCTGCGCTGGAAGCCCAGAACCAGAAAATCCGGGATCTCAAGATTAAACAGGCGGTCGAGAATGATCGGCCAGCTACCGCGTCACCCAAGCTGGAAAAATCTCAGCCGCAAAAGGCTCAGGCGGAAAAGGCTCAGGCGGAAATGGCTCAGGCGGAAAAACTGCATCCCGAGAAGCCCCATCCCGAGAAGCCCCATCCCGAGAAGGTTCGTTCCGAGAAAGCCCATCCCGAGAAAGCGGGCGCGAAATCTTCTGTCAAACCCGCTCCGGACAAGCCCGCCTTGCCGGTTGAGGAAGAATAGAGACCATGTCGCAAGTCGAGCATGACGAGGTCGAGGCCAGCCGCGCGCCCTTGCTGGAGCACCTGATCGAACTGCGCCAGCGGTTGATGATTGTGATCGGCTTCCTCCTGGTCGGCTTTATCGGCTGTTTCATCGTCTCGAATACACTTTATGAATGGCTGCTCCTTCCCTATCGCGATGCAGCGGCCGCGGCGCGAAATGTGCCACTGGACGAGCTGGAACTGACTGCCAACTTCTTTGCGCCCCTGGAATTCTTCTTTGTGCGCCTGCAACTCTCACTCGTCGGTGCTGTGATCCTGATTTTCCCGGTTATCGCCTGGCAGGTCTATGGTTTCGTGGCGCCTGGCCTTTACAAGAATGAACGCGGCGCCTTCGCCCCCTTCATGCTGCTTTCGCCAGGCCTGTTCGGTATCGGGGTCGCCTTCGTCTACTTTCTTGTCCTGCCGATGGTGATGCGTTTCTCGCTCGGACAGGAGCAGGTCGGCACTGATAGCGGCCTGTCGATCGAGCTGTTGTTGAACGTCTCCGACTATATGAACCTGATCACCACGCTGATGCTGGTTTTCGGGATCTCATTCCAGATGCCTATCCTGATGATGTTGCTCGCCAAGGCGGGGCTGGTCCGCTCCGGGACCATGCTCAAGGGCTGGCGCTTTGCCGTCGTCGGGATTGCGCTGTTCGCGGCCTTCGCGACACCGCCTGATCCGATCAGCCAGATCCTTCTCGGCGGCGCATTACTCCTGCTCTATTTTGTCTCGATCGGCGCCATGAAACTCATGGAGCGAGCGCCCGAGGAAGAAAGCGACAGCTGAGGCGTTTACCCTGCCCGCAACCGGGGTTATAGCGCGATAGAACCATCGCCAACGGACGCCTTCCATGCATGACATCAAGATTATTCGCGACGAACCGGCTGCTTTCGATGCCGCACTGGCCCGCCGCGGCGTAGAGCCTCAATCGGACCGTCTGATCGAGCTCGACAAGAAGCGGCGCGATGCGCTCGGTCGTCAGCAGGATGCCGAAACCGAACGCAATACCCTGTCCAAACAGATCGGCCGCGCAAAGGCGCAGGGCGATGAAGACGAATTCAATCGGCTTCGTGGCGAGGTCGACCGGCTCAAGAGCGTGCTCGAGGAAGCCGGCGACGAGGCCCGTCACTTCGATGAAAGCCTGAACCAGCACCTGGCAGCCTTGCCAAATCTTCCGGAAGCGGACGTTCCGCAGGGGGCGGATGAGGCCGATAACCAGGAGATCCGGCGCTGGGGCGAGCCGCGGGCGCTGGATTTCCAGGCGCGCGATCATGTTGATCTCGGGGAAAGCCTGGGCGGTATGGACTTTGAAGGGGCTGCGGCGCTTTCCGGATCCCGCTTTGTCGTGCTGAAGGGGCAATTGGCGCGGCTCGAGCGCGCGCTGGCGCAATTCATGCTCGACATGCATACCGGTGAACACGGCTATACCGAGGTGAGCCCGCCTTACATGGTGCGCGACGAGGCCATGTTTGGAACCAGCCAACTACCGAAATTCGCTGAGGATTCCTTTAGGACCACGAATGGATATTGGCTGATACCGACCTCTGAAGTGCCTTTGACCAATCTGGCACGCGATACCATTCATGCCGAAGATGTTCTGCCGCTGCGCATGACAGCACATACGCCCTGTTTCCGCTCCGAGGCTGGCTCGGCGGGACGCGATACGCGCGGCATGATCCGCGTCCACCAGTTCCAGAAAGTGGAAATGGTCTCAGTGGTCGCGCCCGAAGACAGCGCCGCCGAGCTCGACCGCATGACCGCGTGCGCGGAAGCCATCCTGCAAAAGCTCGACCTGCCTTATCGCGTCATGCTGTTGTGTACGGGTGATATGGGCTTCTCCGCCAAGCGGACCTATGATCTGGAAGTCTGGCTGCCGAGCCAGGACACCTATCGCGAGATCTCGTCCTGCTCGAATTGCGGGGATTTCCAGGCCCGTCGCATGAATGCGAGGTATCGCAAGGAGGGCGAAAAACGCCCTGTCTTCCTCAATACGCTGAACGGGTCGGGCGTGGCCGTGGGGCGTGCCCTGCTGGCCGTGATGGAAAATCATCAGAATGAGGACGGCTCGATCACCGTCCCCGAAGTGCTGCGCCCCTATATGGGCGGGCTCGAAACGATCGGGGCGTAAACCGACATGACGGGCGAGGTTCTCAGGCGTGATTTCGGTATTGTCGTGATTGACCATGCGATCACGCACAAGCCGGATGTGGAGGCCTTGCTCAGCCGCGCCGCCGGCCTCATGAAGGTCGGAGCGCCGGCTTGCCTGCTTTACCACATGTCCAAGCTACCAGACGGGATTGAGGCACAGGATGCCCAGGACCTGGCCAGATTCTTTATCGCGCAGGCTCCCGAAAACCTTCGAATTGCGCTGATCCATTTCGGGGATCGCCATCTGATATCGCTAGGCGAGGCGATCATGGACGAGTATCGCCGACATAAAAATCGAAATCGACATGTTCTCAGCCCCCGCCGATGGCGAAGCCTGGTTGCGTGCCCGACCGTCCACTGATCCGAGCGGAGCTGAATTGCCATGATCCCGGAAAACCCCCGTATTCTTTTGACCAATGATGATGGCATTCGTGCGCGGGGCCTGCAGTCGCTGGAAAAGATTGCCCGCGAGCTTTCAGACGATATCTGGATTGTCGCGCCGCATGAGGAGCAATCAGGGGCCGGGCGCTCCTTGACCCTTCATGATCCGCTCCGGATCCGCGAGTGGGGCGACAAGAAGTACTCCGTCACCGGAACGCCGACGGACTGCGTCCTGATGGGGATTCAGGACATCATCACTGACAAGAAACCCGACCTGGTGCTCTCCGGCGTCAATCGAGGCCAGAATATCGCCGAGGATGTGACGTTTTCCGGAACCGTTGCCGGCGCCATGCAGGGCATGCAGTTCGGAATTCCCTCGGTCGCACTCAGCCAGGCCTATGGGTTTCAGCGCGAAGCCAAGATCGAGTGGGAGACGGCGGAGACGTTTGGCGCGCCGATCCTGCGCCGCCTGTTCGACCTGAAATGGCCGGAAGATGTGCTGATCAACATCAACTTCCCTGATCGCCCTGCCTCCGAGGTCCATGAAGTCGAGGTCACCCGCCAGGGCCGGCGTGACCAGCATATTCTTCATGCTGACAAGCGCACGGACCCGCGCGGTTATGATTATTACTGGCTCGGATTTCGCGGCAAGCTGTCCAACCCGCCCGAAGGCGTTGACCTCAAAGCGGTCTATGACGGCAAGATCTCGGTGACGCCCTTGCACATGGATCTGACCCATGGCGAGACTCTCGGCAATCTCAAGACTAAGCTCGGCGGAGTACCGCCCAAGCGCTGAGGATGCTGTATGACCCTTCCTGATCCGCGCATGATCCAGCTTGTCATGGCCCTGCGCGGCGGCGGTGTAACCGACAAGACGGTTCTGGCCGCAATCGAGCGCACGCCGCGCGATATCTTTGTGCCGGAGCGTTTCGGGGATCAGGCCTATGATGACCGCCCCTTGCCGATTGATTGCGGGCAGACGATTTCCCAGCCGCTGATCGTGGCTCTGATGACCCAGGCGCTGAAACTCGGTGATCGCGACAAGGTGCTCGAAATCGGCACTGGCTCAGGCTATCAGGCCGCGATCCTGGCCAAGCTGGCGCGCCGGGTCTACACGGTCGAGCGCTATCGCACCCTGTCCAAGGAGGCGATTGCCCGTTTCGACGCGCTGGGCCTGTCCAACATCGTCACCCGCGTCGGCGACGGCTCGCTGGGCTGGCCGGAGCAGGCGCCCTTCGACCGCATTATCCTGACTGCCTCGGCGCCGGCCCGGCCGGATGCGGTGCTCGCGCAGCTGAAGGATGGCGGTATTGCCATTGCCCCGGTTGACCGGGGAGCACAGCAAGTCCTTGTCCGCTTTGAAAACCAGGGTGGCAGCCTGATCGAGACCGATCTCATGCCGGTGCGTTTCGTTCCATTGATCAAGGGCGAGGCGCGGGCGCTCTAGCCGGGTTGATTCGATATTCACGCCAAGGTCGATGAATGGCCATATGGATAACCGCCGGTTAAGCCTTCTATGGCTCAATACACCCCGAATGTTTGATCGGAGGTGTGTCCGGACCCATGCGTGTGCCTGTTCTGATAAGCGTGATTGCGGTTTTGAGCGCAAGCCTTGCGGCTTGTGCAACGCCGCCGCGTGAACCGGCGCGGGTGGATTATCGCAGTTTCTCCGGTGGCACGACGGGAACGATCCGGCCGATTTCGCGTAATTGCCGCGATGGATACACGGTCCGCTCGGGCGATACGCTGTCGGAAATCGCCGAGGCTTGTGATGTCCCCATGCGCGAACTGGCCCAGGCCAACGGGTTGAACGCGCCCTACACGCTGCGCCGTGGCCAGGTGCTGGACATGCCACGCCCGCCGACGCATGTCGTCCAGCGCGGCGAGAACCTGTATCGCATCGGTCTTCGCTACAATATTCCCTTCCAGCAATTGGCCTCCCATAACGGGCTCCGGGCTCCCTATGAGCTGGAAGTCGGTCAGCAGATCCGACTGCCGATCGGTGCCCGTGTCGCCGG
>JBELMP010000039.1:0-16797 GCA_042095695.1 Maricaulis sp.
TTGGCTGGGGCACCAGGATTCGAACCTGGGAATGGCGGTACCAAAAACCGCTGCCTTACCACTTGGCGATGCCCCAACCGGGTCCGCAATTGGCGGAGCGGGCTAAATAACGACTCGCTGCAGGCGATGCAACGGGTTGATGCGGTTAATCGCGCAATCAATTGCAGACATGACTTCAGGGCCGCGACACGGCAGCGGCCGATGATCGTCTGATAAAGTCGCCCTGTCGGTGTCAAAGCCGCGTTGCGCCCGCGAGAAGAGTTGGTTATAAGCCGCGCCTCGGTTCGGAGTGTAGCTCAGCCTGGTAGAGCACTGTCTTCGGGAGGCAGGGGTCGTGAGTTCGAATCTCGCCACTCCGACCATTTGATCTCGGGCCCTTTCCCGGCGGGCCCATCTCTTCTCGCATTATCCCCATCTCTTCTCGCATTATCAAGGTCGCGTTTGACTGGGCCCTCGGCGATCCGGCGTCGCAGCGCGGCCACACATGCGGCGTGTTCGGGCCTTTTGACGCCCTAATTGTCTGCCAGCCTCTTTCCAGCATTCGGCCCGGTCACTAGGTTGAATGAAAACCGGACCGCATCTTGCACGTCGGACCGGCAAACTCGAGTGGTTGGTGCCCAGGGGCTTTTATGAAACAGTTTTGGATTACTTTTTTCGGATCGATCTTCGGCGTTATTGTCGGTTCGGTTCTCGCCGTCATCTTGTTCTTCTTCATGATCGCGGGCCTGTTCGCCTCCGCTCTGTCCGGAGTCGAGACCGATGCCGCCATGCCGCGCACCGGGATCGTGCTGGAGCTCGATCTTCGCGCCGAGCGTCTCGACAGCCCGTCGCGCTCCGCATTCGGTTTCGGCGGTCCCTTGTCCATCGTCGAGATTGTGCAGACGCTGGAGCATGCAGAGGCTGATGACCGTGTCCAAGGCCTGTTCATCCGGGCCAATGAATTCGGACTTTCACCGGCCGTCGCCGAGGAGATCCGCACAGCGATTGATGATTTCCAGGCTACGGGCAAATTCGTGATGACCCACGCCCAGGGCTTTGAAGGCACGTCCATGACCGGTTATTTCGCTGTGGCCGGCTCTGACGAGATCTGGCTGCAGGACACGGCCAGCTTCACCCCGGCCGGCCTCGCCGCGGAAATCCCCTTCCTCGGCGGTCTGTTCGAGCAATTCAATGCGGTTCCCAATTTCGAGCAATTCTACGAGTACAAGAATGCTGCGAACAGCTATACGCAGACCACGCTGACCGAGGCCCATCGCGAAGCTGTCACGTCTTACATGACATCAATCTATGACACCGCTGTTGCCGGCATTGCCTCCGATCGCGGTCTGGGCGATGCCGATATCCGCGCCGTCTTCGACACCGCGCCGCACACGGCGGAGGGCGCTGCCGAGGCCGGCCTGATCGATCAGCTCGGTCATGTCGTTGAGGCACGCGAGGCTGCACTCAACCGGGTCGAGGGTCCGGGCAGTGCGATGTCGATCGAAGACTATTCGGAAAATATGAATGCCTGGAGCACCGGCCCGGTGATCGCCTTGATCGAAGGTCAGGGCGGCATTGTTACCGGCTCGCCGGAACAGGGCGTGTTCGGCGGTAGCGAGATGATTGGCGGCGATGTCATGGCTGAAGCCATCGAGGCTGCCGCGCGCGACACGTCAGTCCGCGCCATCGTCATCCGGGTAAATAGCGGCGGCGGCTCGGCCATTGCCTCTGACCAGATCTGGAATGCCGTCCTGCGTGCCCGCGAAGCCGGCAAGCCGGTGGTGATCTCCATGGGGTCCGCAGCAGCGTCCGGCGGTTATTACATCGCGGCGCCGGCAGACCTCATCTTCGCCCATGCCACGACCATTACCGGATCGATCGGTGTTCTCGGCGGCAAGGTCGACCTTTCGGGCACCTATGACATGCTCGGCGTCAATGTCGAAACCATCGCCGTCGGCGGTGAGTATGCGACAGCCTTCTCTGGCCAGCAGAGCTGGACGGAAACCCAGCGAGAGGCCTATCGCTCGCAGATGGAGGACATCTACGAGGACTTCACGGGCCGGGTTGCCGATGGTCGTGACCTGCCGCTGGAGCGCGTGCTTGAAATTGCCCGCGGCCGCGTCTGGACCGGCCAGCAGGCTCTGGATATCGGCCTGGTCGACGAGATCGGCGGTATTCGGGATGCGATCGGTGCGGCGCGTGATCTTGCCGGTATTGCACCGGAGAGCGCCGTTCAGGTCCGTCGCTTCCCGCGCCAGCTGTCGCCTTATGAGGCCTTCTCCCAGCTATTCGGCGTCTCCGCCGATAATGCGGAAGCTGTGGCCCGGCTGAACGCGCTGATGGAGCTTCCTGAAGTCCAGGCCGCGATCGAGGCCCGCCAGCACGCTGAGGGCGGCGAGCTGCAATTGCGCTCCACTGCGCCGCAGCCGCGCTAACGCGCCCCAATGCCAACGACAAAGGCCCGCCGGATCCCGGCGGGCCTTTTTTTTTGCGCGAGATAGAAACCGTCAGGTGCCCTGGATCGCGAAGGCGATCATCATCGCCAGCAAGGCCCCGAAGCTCAGCAGGATGAGATAGGCGAAGTCCAGGAAGATCACCCGGAGCGCGGATGAAAAGCGACCATGGGAATAGACGGTCCTGTGTATCCGGTAGAGATAATAATTCGACCAGAAAAACAGGATGAACAGGCTCCAGCCGGGGCCGATAATCAGTCCTGCAAACATCATCAGGATGAAGAGGAAGAAGAGAAAGGCATGGAAATGCAGGGAGACCACCATGTGGTCATAATAAAAATAGCCCCGCTTGTAGAAATGCGTAACTCCGAGCATCAACGCATAGAGGGGCAGCATCAGGAACATTAGGCGCGGAATCCAGCGCTGGAATTCCTCCATCAACTGCTCACCGCCATCATCGATAACAGAAATACCGGCATCCAGCATGAAGCGCCGAACGCCGATCGGCCAGGTCTCCGTGCCATCCACATTGACACTTATGCCATCGGCCAGCTGCACGCCCTCTTGATCCGGGTCCTGGTCCTGGGCCTCCCGCGTCTCCACCAGTTCGGGATAATCCTCAGGCACAAGCGCGGCCCGCAGGGCATTGCGCGCATCCTCACGCCAGTCATCTTCCAGTGCCGCCTGGATGACGGGATCTTCTGAGGCCCCTTCCACATCCTCCATCGCACGTTCAATCTGGTTCTGGATCTGGGCCTGGATCAACGCCGCTTCAGCGCCCGTGATGTCCGCTTGTTCGAGCGCGTCCTCCAGCTCTGTCACGCCCTCCTGGATTTCCTCCAGCGTGGCGCCATCCATCAGGCGCGGCTCGGCCGCTTCGAATCCGTTATTTACGGAAAACATGAGGATGAAAAAAAGCACGCTGGCTGTCAGGTAGAGACGGAAGGGCAGGACAAAGCGCGCCCGCACACCGCTGAGATACTGCTTGGTCAGCCAGCCGGGGCGGAACATCAATGGCGGTACGGTACGCCAGATCCGGCCTTCAATACCGAAGATCCCGTCGATAACCTCCATGAAGAGTTCCCAGACCGGGCGATGGTAGTTATCGGCGGTCTGCCCGCAGCTGTGACAGACCGGACCGGCCAGCTTGGTCCCGCAATTCGAACAGATTCCGGCCGGCGTCGGCGATGCAAACGCACTATCGCGATCCTTTTTCGGCCGTTTCGAATTCTGGATCGCATCATCGATTTCGCCACTGCCTGAACCGGCAATCACCGCATCGGAAACTACATCACTGCCCGACATGAGATCTCTCCACCAGCTTTGCGAGGCGCAAAACAAACGGCCCCAGCCTGGCTACAGGCTAGGGCCGGTCGCGCTAGACTTGCAAGAGGGACTTATTCAGCCGCCTCGATATCGTTGAAACACATGTAGCGTGTCCGGTGGATATTCACGAGATTATTCTCGTAACCCGAGACCCGCGGGCTCACCAAAGCCTTGGACACGTAAAAGACCAGCGGCATGATCGGCATATCATCGATGAACATCTGCTCGGCTTCGGCCAGCATGCGACCACGCAGCTCGACATCCAGCTCGCGATTGGCCGCTTCGACCAGCGCGTCATACTCCGGATTATTATAGCGCGAATAATTCATCGGCACCGACCGGTACTCGCCCAGGAAGAGGAAGTTGTACGGATCGTTGTAGTCAGCAATCCAGCCACCATCCCCGATCTCGAAAGCCGAGGCGCGCAGATTGTCGTAATGGATCTGGGTATCATTGACGATGAGGGTCGGACGGACCCAGTCGGCAATCTCAGACCAGTCGCCCTGAATTACCGGCGCGACCCGCGGATTATCCGCCGTGGCGCGGTAGCTGAATTCAAATTCCAGAGGATTGTCAGGACCATAACCGGCCTCTTCCAGCAATTGCCGGGCCGTGACACGCCGCTCGGCGACCGGGATATCAGCCCATTGGGCACGCACATTGCCATCATAATTCGCCATGCCCGGAGGGATTAGCGAATAGGCCGGGCGCTGGCCGGCACGCAGGATTTCATTGGCAATGAATTCACGGTCGAGCGACATGCCCAGAGCGTTGCGCACATCGGGATCGGAGAATTGCTCGAGCGTCGTGTTGAAGCTGTAATAGATCGTGCCCATGAAGGGGTGGACCCGAACATAGTCAGGAATCTCGCGCTGCAGGAAATCGAGCTGCTGGCCCGGGAATTCCATATTCAGATCGAGCTCGCCATTGCGGACACGGCGACCACCGGCAGAACTGTCCACGGTGGGATAGAAATAGACCTCGTCGAGACAGACATTCTCATTATCGAAGAAAGTCTCGTTCCGGGTCAGATGGACATAGTTATTGGTCCGCCATTCAACCAGCTTGTAGGCGCCATTGACCTCGATATTCTCCGGGCGGATCCATTCATCACCCGCTTCTTCGACAATATGCTGCGGGATCGGGAAGGTCGTGTAGTGGGTCAAAAGCCCCATGAGATAGGGCGCCGGATTGACCAGGCTGATTTCAATCGTCCGCTCATCAATGGCACGAACACCAATCTCGCTGGGATCAATCTCGCCGCGGCTCGCCTGCTCGATACCGACGATCGGATAGAGGAGAGACACATATTGGGCGCCGGTCTCAGGGTTGGAGATACGCTGCCAGGCATAGACAAAGTCACCCGCCGTGACCGGCACGCCATCAGACCAGCTTGCCTCTCGCAGGGTGAAAGTCCAGGTCAGGCCGTCTTCGCTGACACTCCAATCCTCGGCCATGCCCGGCACCGGCTGACCGAAGGCATCTTCGGTAAACAGGCCGATGAACATGTCACCGATGATATTGTTTTTCCCAGGTACCGCTGGACTTGTGCGGGTCGAGCGAAAGGGGTTCGGCATTATTGCCGCGATGCAGGACAAGCGTGTCGTCGCCGGACGGGGCGCCGCCGCCACAGGCCGCAAGAGCCAGGACAGATACGCTAAGTAGGGCGGTAGTTACGAGATTTTTCGGTGACACAGTCTGGACTCCCCTTCCGGACACAGGAATGCAATTCAGGCGTTTGACCCTGTCCTAGCTAAACTTGAGACAGCCCTCAAGTGCAGACCGGTCGACAGGTTCGACGCAGTGTCGCAGTATTACGACTACCGCAACATGGAATGTGCCAGATGTACCTCAAATTAACCCGCCCCGCCACGGCTCTCGCAGTCGTGCTCCTGCTCGGCACGCCGAGCGCCCTCGCGCAGAATGATGTTCTGGATGATGTCATTGCCTGTCGCCTGATCGAAAATGATGCAGAGCGCCTGCTCTGTTTTGATGCAGCTACCGATACGCTGGCAAGCGCAAGCGAGACAGGCGACATCGTCGCGGTTTCCAGACAGGAGATCGAAGCGGTCGAGCGCGACTCCTTTGGTCTGAGCCTGCCATCCCTTCCCAGCTTCTCACTCGGCCTTCGTGGTCGTGATAATGATCAACCGCGTCAGACCGATATCAGCGAAGTCTCTGAAGACGGCACAATGGAAGTCCTGCAACGGGCCGATAATGGCACGATTGAGGAAGTCCGCATGATCATCGAGAGCGCCGAAATCGTCGGCCGGTACTGGACGTTCCGCATGCAGAACGGTCAGGTCTGGCGCTTTGTTGAAGAAGAGCGCTTCCGCCTCCCACGCAGCCGTGGCGACATCTATGTCGAGATCAGCCAGGCGATGATGGGGAGTTTCATGATGCAGGTGAATGGCGCGGGTCGCGGATATCGCGTCGAACGCGTTCGCTAGCCGCGGCAACCAGGCCCCGCCCCTCGCGGGCGGGGACCTCTAGCGGTCCTTCGGATCGATTGCGTCGCGAAGACCGTCGCCGATAAAATTCAGACAGAAGAGCGTCACCATCATGGTGATGGCCGGGACGATCAACGTCCAGGGTGCGACTTCCATGTCCTGTGCGCCGGTCGAGATCAGCCGTCCAAGCGAGGTCAGTGGCTCCTGCACACCCAGGCCCAGGAAGCTCAGAAAGCTTTCTGCGAGGATGACGACCGGGATCATCAGGGTCACATAGACCACCACAGGGCCGAGCACGTTTGGAATGATATGGCGCTGAATGATCATCCAGCGGGACACACCCGCAGCCTCTGCCGCCTCGACAAATTCCATATTCTTCAGCGCTATGGTCTGGCCGCGCACAATACGCGCCATGGTCAGCCATTCGACCGCGCCAATCGCTACGAAGATCAGCACGATATTTCGACCGAAAACGACCATCAGGATGATCACGAAGAAGATGAAGGGCAGCGAATAAAGGATATCGACAAAGCGCATCATCAACTGATCGGTGCGCCCGCCGATAAAACCGGCCACAGCCCCCCAGGTCACGCCGATCAACAATGAAACCAGCGTCGCGACAATGCCGACCATAAGCGAGACGCCCAGACCGACCAGCGTCCGCGCGACCAGGTCGCGGCCCTGCGCATCCGTGCCGAGAATATGCCAGTTATCGAGAGTTGGCGGGATGGAGACACGATCACGATAAAGCGTGTCGTAATCATGCACCCAGATGCCAAGCTGGCCGAGAATGGCCAGGAAAACGAGAATGGCGAGAATCACCATGGAGGTCACCGCCGCCTTGTTCCGCATCAGGCGGATCCTGGCATCATCCCAGAGCGAGCGCCCCCTAACAGCCGCCTGGGTGAGGACTTCTTCTTTTTCGCGCGGGTCGAGAATGGTGGTCATCAGTCGTACTCCACCCGCGGATTGAGCATGCCGTAGAGCACATCGGCGATCAGATTGAGGACGATGATCAGCGTCGCATAGACAACAACCACGCCCATCACCAGCGTGTAATCGCGCTGCAGCGCGGCATCGACGAAATAGGCGCCCATGCCGGGCAGCTGGAAAACCCGCTCGATGACCAGCGATCCGGAAATAACGGCTGCGGACGCAGGCCCGAGATAGCTGATCAGCGGCAGAATGGCCGAACGCATCGCATGGCGGATAATCACCGCCGGTGCCGACAGGCCCTTGGCCCGGGCCGTGCGGATATAGTTGGAACGTATGACTTCAATCATGCTGGCGCGCATCAGGCGGGCGATGATTGCAATCTGCGGCAGCGCCAGCGTCACCACTGGCAGCACCAGAACGCTCAATCCGAAGCGGCTGAAGTTAAGCCCGCCGGTCGGGAAAATTCCGAGATAAACGCCCAGTATCAATGCGAGGATCGGCCCCATCACCAGTGGCGGGATGGACACGCCGATCATGGCGAAGGACATGACGGCGAAATCGCCCGATGTATTTTGTCGCAAGGCCGCGACTGCGCCCAGGAAAGTGCCGAGCAAAACCGCTAAAATCATGGACAGGGAGCCGATCATCAGGCTCACCGGCAGACCCTCGGCGATCAATTCGCTGACATCCTTGTCGCGGAATTTCAGTGACGGGCCGAGATCTCCGCGCACTAGATCGGCCATGTAGTCCACATACTGTTTCCAGACCGGTTGATCGAGGCCATAGGTGGCGAGCAGGCGCTCGCGCACTTCTTCGGGCATTGGGCGCTCAAGATCGAACGGACCACCCGGAGCGACTTTCATCATGAAAAAGGCCAGCGCCGTAATGATCAGCAGCGTCGGTATCGCGACGAGTAATCGGCGAAGAACATAGGCTAACATAAACTTGCGGCTCGCTCCGTTTCACCGGAAGTTTCTATTTGAGGACGCACTTGTCAATCGATGCTCTACCGTTGCACCGCATTATCGGTTGTGGCTAAAGGTGAAATAAAAACAGTGCGGCTGGTTGGCCGCTCCTCATGCAGCACAATAATCACGAGCTGAATTGCGAAGAGTGCAACCAGTGTCCAGCCCAGCCAGAGCATGCGTTTGTTGAAAATCCACTGCATCGTCACACTCCCGCCTCGCATTACAGGTTACGCTAGATCGCAAGATTCGCGCCGTCTCGTGAGGATGTGTGAATTGCGCGAGAGCAAAGGCGCTTTAGGATGACGAGCTGGAGCAGACGAGACAAGGAAGCGTGCATGCACAGCGCCCTGTGGTGGGATGATTTCGAGTTCGGCCGAGGTATGGTGACGGTGAAGAAGACCGGCGCCAAGCTTCCGCTTGAGCCCGGACTGATCGGCGATGTCCTGAGCTGGTTCCCCTTCTACTTCATCGTCGAGTCCTGGCGCTTCAAGTCTGCCTCGCGGACCGCACCATCCATCTGGTTTGCGCCGGACCGGCCGCGCCCCTGGTATCTGATCTGGTCGGTTCTGCATGCGGCCGGCATACGCATCGCGGCGCGTCCCGAGGACGCGGACGCGGTATTTTACTTCGAAGATTCAACAACCTCTGACTATCTCCCTGAGATTGATGGTGTCCGGTCGATCAATCGCGATTGCGCCAGTATCGAAAAAAGCCATGTCGCCGATGTCTTTGAAGCCGTCTTCGGCTATTCGCTGAGCGTTGACCCGACGCGCTGGTCAGGTCCCATGGTCGCGAAGTCCGAAAAGAACGGCGCTCATGACGGCCGGATCGTCCAGGGGCCTTGCGCCCCGCAGCCCGGCCATGTCTATCAGCGGGTCATCGATAATCGCATTGCCGGCGGGCTGGTCGAGGACCTGCGCTGCCCGACGATCGGCGGCGAGATTCCGCTGGTCATGCCGAAGCGCCGCAAGGTTGAGGAGCGCTTCTTGAACACGACTGACATTGTTGATGTGTGCGAAACCGACACGGTGTTCAGCGCCGGGGAACAAACCAAGCTGAGCGCCTTCGCTCAGGCTATGAAGCTCGACTGGGGCGGGCTGGACGTGCTGCGCGACCGATCTGACGGACGTCTTTTCGTCGTCGATGTCAATAAAACCGATATGGGTCCGCCCATTGCCATGTCGCTGGACAACAAGATCCGGGTGACACGGCGCTTGGCCGAGACCTTCCTGCAATATATGGGCGGCTGCCCGTCGCCATCCCGGGATTAATTCATGTCATCCATACCTTTTGTCACCGCGTTTGAGTTTGAATATGAGCGTTGCGACCGCCTGTCGCCGCTGATCCGTCGCGTCATTGCCGAAAATCCCGGTCCTTTTACCTATACCGGGACCGGCGTTTACATTATCGGCGAAGGCGAGGTCGCCGTGATCGATCCGGGCCCGGCGCTGGAGGCGCATAGTGCAGCCCTCGACCGGGCGCTGGAAGGCGAGCGGGTCACGCATGTCTTTGTCACGCATCACCATCTTGATCATTCCCCCCTCGCCCATCCGCTGGCCCGCAAGCATGGCGCCAAAGTCTATGGTTTCGGCCCGCAATCGGTCCTGCCGGCGGGTGGAGAGGTTCGGCTAGAGGCGGGCGATGACACGGGTTTCCAGCCTGACGTGCAGATCCGCGATGGCCAGCTCTTCGAGGGCCCCGGCTGGACGGTCGAGGCCCTGCACACGCCCGGTCATACCTCCAATCATGTCTGCTATGCGCTGCGGGAGGAAAACACGCTGTTCTGCGGTGACCATGTCATGGGCTGGTCAACCAGCGTCATCTCGCCACCCGATGGTGATATGGGCGATTATCTGGAACAGCTCGAACGCGTTCGCGATCGCAATTTCGCCAAGCTCTGGCCGACTCACGGCCCGTCAATCGATGATCCGAAACCCTTCATCCAGGCCTATATCGACCATCGCCGGGGCCGCGAGGCGCAAATCCTGGCATCCATGGATGCGGGCCATGAGCTGATCCGGGACATGGTCACGCACATGTATGCGGACATCGACAAACGCCTGCATCCGGCCGCTGCGCATTCCGTCCTGGCGCACATGATCCATCTGGTAAAAACCGGTCGCGCGGCCTGCGATGGCGACGCCTCGCTGGACGCACGCTTCCGCCTGGCTGTTACGGCAGAATAGCGCAGACCCCAGGCGCTGGCTTTCGGCGTCAATACAGGCTGGCACCGGCATTCAGGAGTTCGATAAACTCCAGAACGCGTTGGGCATTGCGCCCGAGATCGTGCACATCATCGCGCGCAATGGAACGGACATCGACCTGCGAGCCGCCATCGGGCAGAGGGCGTACGCGCACAACGACATCATCGCGAAAACCGAACCAGAAACTCTCGGTGCTGGCTTCAAACATGCCGGCGCTCTGCGAGGCCGTGCCGATCCGCCATCCCATAAAGCGTCCTGCCTGAATTGCCCTGCCATACACTGCATCGGGAGCATCCGGCGTGGTCCAGCTTTGAATTTGGGGATAATAGACCGCCTGTATCTGCGCAAAGGTCTGCCCGTCTGCCATGCGGTGCGCGGCATAGTCGAGGCCGACCTCGTCACTGGCCCGGCGCACCGTGAAGCTGGATGAGAAATGCGGCGGATCGAGCGGGTCGGTCGTAACATCCAGCAAGGGCGGTGTCGCGGCGCGCAGCTGCACGATATTATAGGTCCAGAACAGGCCCGACAGGCCCAGTAGAAGCGCCAGAAGCGGCGCGGTAATCACGCCGAACAGGCGTCTGGCGAACACCGCATGGACGCCAATCATGACCAGGGCCAGCGCACCGGTCACGGCGCTGGTCAACAGCACCGGCACGCCCCAGTCATGGATCATGAACGCAAGGCCGAATGTCCAGTCCCAGAAACCCCACTTCGTACCGAAGGCAGCGAGGCCGAACCAGATCGGCAGGGTCAGCATCAAAACGACACTCAACCAGGTGAGAATTGAGACACTGATCCGCAGCCCTGCGACGGCATCCCGATAGAGATTGGAACCGCTGCCAGCATCCTGGCGCGATCCATCACCTGTCGTACTCGCGGCCATGGCCAGCCTCCATGAGTCTCTGCAAACTCAAGGATACAGTCGGGAGACGCTCCAAGGCGAGGAAAAATCCTGTCGCATGAATGTCATTCTGTCGTGCAGCCGGAACGGCCTGTCCCGCCAGAATTCCATCTGCAGCGGCGTGATCCGGAATCCCGACCAGTGCGCGGGCCGCGGCACTTCGCCCAGTCCAAATCGGGCCGCTTCCTTGGCCACGGCCTTTTCCAGAGCGAAACGGCTCTCCAGCGGACGAGATTGCTTTGACGCCCAGGCTCCAATCCGGCTGTCGCGTGCCCGAGAGGCGAAATAGGCATCAGCCTCGGCGTCGCTGACGGCCTGCACCCGGCCGCGCACACGTATCTGCCGGCGCAGCGATTTCCAGTGAAAACACAGGGCTGCCTGGCCATTCTCGCCGAGCTGCTGCCCCTTGGCGCTGTCGAGATTGGTATAGAAAACAAATCCGGTCTCATCGAGATCCTTCAACAAGACCATGCGGACATCCGGCAGGCCGGTCTCATCCGCGGTCGCCAGGGCCATCGCGTTGGGATCATTCGGCTCTTTTTTCTTGGCATCCGCCAACCAGGTGCGAAAGAGCGCGAACGGATCATCCTGGTCGAATATCTCGACGGCATTGGCCGCCTGTGTCGCCTCATACTCGGCATCCGTCGGGGTCGGCGGGATCAGGGGGTCATTGCTCATGGCGCGCTCCAGCTTCGTGTTCGGCTAGGTAGCGATACAAATGATCGCGTCAACCTTTCGGGAATCTTCTTGCTTTAAACCAAGCCTATGACATTGCGTGTTGGTAGCATACGGGAAGCCTATGCCGTGCTGGGTCTGGAGCCCTGCGCCGGGTTTTCTGCGGCCAAGTCCGCCTTTCGCGACCGTGCCAAGCGCCTGCACCCAGACATCACGCCACCCAGCCCGGACACCTTGTCCGAACTTGCTGATATTGTTTCTGCAATCCGGTTTCTGGAAGCACATCGCCCGGCCTGTCTGGCGGTAGAAATCAGCGCGTTCGACGCGGAGATGGGAGTCGCTCGCGCACTGAAATTCGGCGACAAGCCCATCATTGTCCGGATCCCGCCCGGGACGCTGGACGGGGCGGAAATTCCGGCCGTCGGTGAGGATGATGTAATGGTTACGGTTAATGTGAAAGCAGCGCCGGCCAAGCAGCGCCAACCGGATATGGAAGATATGGGCGCCCAGCTGGATGACTTCATCAGTGAGTTTTCACGCCCCTCCGCTGTAAGCCGCCTGGCCCGCTGGATCCGGAAATCGCAGTCGGCCGCGTGACGGTTTGAAACACTGCGTCTAAGCTCGTGCAAAAGCGCGGATTGATCATGTCTCACAACACATTCGGACATTTGTTCAGGCTCACGAGCTGGGGCGAGAGCCACGGCCCGTCGATCGGAGCTGTTGTCGATGGATGCCCGGCCGGGATTCCACTGACCGAAGCTGATCTTCAGCCCTGGCTCGACAAGCGGCGCCCGGGAACAAGCCGTCATGTCACCCCACGACAGGAACCCGACCAGGTGCGGATTTTGTCTGGCGTTTTCGAAGATGACCGTACGGGTGGCCAGGTGACGACGGGCACGCCGATCGGCCTGATGATCGAGAATGTCGATGCCCGCTCCAAGGACTATTCCGATATTCGTGACAAGTGGCGTCCGGGCCATGCGGATTTCACCTATGACATGAAGTATGGCGTGCGTGATTATCGCGGTGGCGGGCGCTCCTCTGCGCGCGAGACCGCGATGCGGGTCGCAGCCGGTGGAATCGCGCGCAAGATATTGGGGCAAGGCATCAAGATTCGCGCCGCCCTCGTCCAGGTTGGCACGCGGTCGATCGATCCCTCCCGCTGGGATTGGTCCGCGCTGGAGGAGAACGCCTTTTTCTGCCCCGACGCACAGACGGCCGAACTCTGGGCGGACGATATGGATCAGTTGCGTCGCGACGGAAACTCGACGGGCGGGATTGTCGAAGTCATCGTATCCGGCTTGCCGGCCGGCTGGGGCGCGCCGGTTTATGGCAAGCTCGACAGCGAGCTTGCCTCGGCAATGATGTCGATCAATGCCGTCAAGGGTGTCGAGATCGGCGCCGGTTTCGCCGCTGCCGCCATGCGCGGTGACGCGGCGGCCGATGAGATGCGCCGGGGCGAGAACGGCCCGGATTTCATGTCCAACCACAATGGTGGTGTGCTGGGTGGGATTTCCACCGGTCAGGATCTGGTCATCCGCTTCGCCATCAAGCCGACATCCTCCATCCGTACGGAGCGGGCGACCTTGAACCGCCAGCTTGAGGAAACTGTAATCGCCACGCATGGACGCCACGACCCTTGTGTGGCGATCCGTGCAGTCCCGGTTGGCGAAGCCATGGCCGCCCTGGTATTGGCGGATCAGAAACTCCGCCATCTTGGCCAATTAAACGGCTGATCTAAAACCATAAATCAACATGACTGGAGCGTTCATACTGGGCTCATGCGGGACCTCCTAACCTTGCGTTAATGATGGAAAATGCCGTCATATCGATTTCAAGGAGCGTCTTTCATGTCCAAAAGATCGCTGGTCTCGCGAGCCATGCTCGCCGCCGTTTGTTCATTGCCAGTGCTGGCCATGGCCGCGCCGGCGCAGGCGCAGCCCCGATTTGAACGTCCCAATGAGGGCCGTGATTTCCGGTCTGAATCCAATCGCAGCGAACCGTCGCGACGACCTGTCGTCCAGCGCAGTGCACCGGCTCGCTCAAACCAGCCTGCCGTCCGAGATCGCACACCGCCTTCACGCAGCGCACCTGCACCATCACGCGGTTCAAGCCGCGATGCCGGTCGCACACCGCCCTCACGCAGCCAGCCCGCCCGCCACAGCTCGAATGATGCCGCGCGCGGCATGTTCGGCTCGTCCAGTGCCGGTCGTGGCGGTCATGGTGGAAGTGGTGCCGGACGCGATCATCGGAGCGATCAATATGCGGCGGGTCGTGGCGAACATCGCAGCAGCGGCCATGGCGATGGACCTTCGCGTGGCGGCTATAGTTCCGGCCGACCCGCAGTGACTACTGCGCATCATAATACCGGACGCGGCGATCATGGCAGTTCCGGCGGATCCCGAAATCATGGCTACGGCGATGCACGCCAACACGGGTCCAGCGGAACCCGCCATTATGGATCCAGTGGAACGCGCCAACATGGGTCCAGCCATGGCTATCGTCCGGCGCCGAACCGGCATGTCGGGTCGCATTCGAGCCATCGCTATCATGCAAGTTCACAAAGCCACGGCCTCGGTCGCCATTCTGAGCGCCGCCAGCATCACGCACAGCAGCGGCGCGATTTCTATCGGGACCGCTCGCGTCTGGCCCGCAACACGCATTACCTTCGGCATCTGAATCATGGCTGGAGCCAGTCCCGTCATTACGGGCATTGGGGTCCGTCAAGCCGGTGGCGCTATCATGATCGCTATTATTCCTACGGATATGATCGTCGCCAATTCGCCTATTATGACGGCCTGTGCCGCTATGACGGTGATAATGACGGCGCGATTATCGGCGCACTGCTTGGTGCACTGATCGGTGGCGCAGCGGCGAATGAAGGCGATGTCGGTGTCGGCATTCTGCTCGGCGCCGGTTTCGGAGCCGCTCTTGGATCTTCGGTCGACCGTTTCGATGATTGCGACCGCGCCCAGTATCATTATGCAATGAACTATGCCTTCGAGCATAACCAGCCGTATTACTGGGGTAATCCTCACAGTGGCATGCGCGGCGCAATCGTCGTTCGCGAGACATATTATTACAATCAGCGGGAATGCCGCTGGGGTGATGCCGAGATCTACCTGCCCGATGGCACCTATACCTATGACCGCGTACGCATGTGTCGCGACGCCTATGGTGACTGGCAGGTCGCCCAGCAACAATAGGGCGGACATCTCCAACTTGGACCTTCGGGCCGGTCTTTGCGCCGGCCCTTTTCTTTTGGCGAGCGCCTTATTCTGTCGGCCCGGCCTCGGCATACATGCCGATAACCGCGCCGGTGAAGCCACCTGCCCGCATCGAACCCAGCAGGCTGGCATCGGCGCCGTCCAACAGGCTGACATAGGTGTCGTCGTCCAGACTATAGCTAAAGTCCAGCCGGTCCTGATCGAAGGCCAGCCTCAGCCGAACCATCGCCCCATCGGCCAGGTCAACAATCGTTTCCGCCAGAGTTTCGCCGCGCGCGAACTCATCTGTCCCTGCCCGTCGACGAATGCGTAAGACCGCTTCACCGCGCGCATTCCGTCCCAGTCCGAACGCGTAGTAGAAGGCATCATTCTGCAGTGCCAACAGCCCCGCTTCCTCGCCCTCATGGGCGGGAGTAAAGCGCATCTGCGTTGTGATCTGCGCGCGCATATGAGCGAGACGCTGCCCGACAAAACTGGGCTGTCCGCGATCCCCGATCCGCTCGGGCCGCGCCGGCAAGGTCAAAACGCCCTCTCCGCTCGACCACCATGTTTCGTGTGGCGTGCGAATAAATAGCCATTCAGGACCGAGCTCACCGTCGAACTGCTCCCGACGTGCGTAATTGCCGGTCATTTGCCGCGGCACCGGACCGGCGTCGGGCAGGTCTGGCCGGTCCAGGATAAGAGGTAGCGGCGCGCCCCGCTCAAGGATGATTGGCCAGCCATCGATCCATGTCACTGGAAGCAGGAAGGTTTCCCGACCGGTCTGGAAATTGCCCGGATCGCGGGGCGGCGTCTCCAGGTCATAAACCCGCGTCGCGAGGAAAACCGCCCACCATTCACCATTGGCTGCCTGGAAGATATCGGCATGACCGGTCGCGGTCACCGGGTTGGCGCGATCATCCGGCAGGCCATGTTGAGTGAGAATGGGATTGCCCGGATAGGCGGTATAGGGGCCGAATACGCTATCAGCCTCAAACGCCAATTGCTGGTGATGATAACCGGTTCCGCCGCCCGGCGCTGACAGGATGTGGCGATCATCCACCTTATAAACATGCGGGCCCTCGATATAAATCGTGTTCCAGGGTGTTTCGTCGGCCCCATCCACCAGCGTCACATCCTCGGACCGCGCTTCGAAACTCTCCGGATCGACTTCAATGATATTGATCAGTGTGTGACCGGGATAATCGGGCTCAGCCGGATTGGCGTGATGAACGACATAGAAGGCGCCATCATCATCAATGAATAGTGACGGGTCGATGCCGGGGATATGCGGCAGCCAGATCGGGTCAGACCAGGGGCCGGCAGGGTCGGTTGCGGTCAACACGAAATTGCCACCGCAATTCACGCAGGTATTCATGATGTAGAAAATGCCGTCATGATGTTCGATCGTCGCGGCATAAACCCCGTGATTGCCGAGATTTAGACCATCAAATGGCATCATGTCCGGACGGTCGACAGCATTACCCAGCTGGGTCCAGTTGATCAGATCACGGCTGTGGAAGACGGGAATACCGGGATAAAAGCCGAAGGTGGAGTTGACCATGTAATAGTCATCTTCCACCACGACGACGCTGGGATCGGGATAGTAACCCGCCAGTATCGGATTTCTGAATTGGCCCGGCTCCAGCGCGGTTTCGAAAAGCGTGTCAGCCCCGGCATAGTCAAACCAGTCAAAGTA
>JBELMP010000040.1:0-5328 GCA_042095695.1 Maricaulis sp.
TCCTGGCCTGCGGCGCAGCGGCGGCCGTTTCTGCCAGCTTCAATGCTCCGGTCGCCGGCGCGCTTTTCGCGTTCGAGGTGGTGCTCGGTCACTACGCGCTGCGCTCCATCGCCCCGGTTGCCGTCGCCAGTGTTATCGGCGCCCTGATTGTGCGCATCCATATCGGCCCTGCCCCGGTTTTCACCCTAAGCGCGATGGACGCGGCCAGCCTGTGGGATTATCCCGGCGCAGCCGCGCTGGGCGTCGCCGCAGCGGGACTGGCCATTCTGTTCAACCGCGGGCTGCTCGACGGCGGAAGGCTCATCGAAGCCAGGGCGGTGACCTGGCATATCCCGCTCTGGCTCCTGCCCCTGCCGGGCGGATTGCTGATCGGCGGGCTCGCGCTCATCGCGCCGGAAATACTTGGCGTGGGCTATGAGGCCACGTCGCGTGCCCTGGCCACACATTATACCTTCAACGAGCTTGTCCTGCTGCTCGGCCTGAAAACGATCGCCACGCAGATCACCCTGGGTTTCCGCTTTGCCGGCGGCGTGTTCTCGCCCTCGCTCTACCTTGGGGCCATGCTCGGATCGGCCTTTGGCCTGATCATGTTCGGCATGCTGGGCGAGGATACGGCCGGGCCCGGCTTCTATGCCGTGATCGGCATGGGCGCGGTGGCCGGCGCGGTACTCGGTGCGCCCCTTTCCACCACATTGATCATATTCGAACTCACGACGAGCTATGAGGCCGCCGTTGCCGTGCTTGTGGCAGTTTCACTGGCGACTGTCCTCAGCCAGTCCGCCCAGGGTGGCTCCCTCTTTCAAAGACAGCTCATGGCGCGGGGCTATGATATCAGCGGCGGCGCCAGTCGGTTGGTCCTCCAGATGATCCGGGTCCGCGATGTCATGATGCCACTCGGCGAATGGGGTGCAGCCCGGGATGTCGGTGAGAGTTTTGTCTATGAGGATGATCCGCTGGGCCGGGCGCTCGGCCTGCTGAATGCCGAGGAAGTCGACGGGCTGGCCGTGCGGCACCGAAGCGGCAGGCAGGATGTCGTCGGCTGGATCAACGCATCCGACGCGCATGCGGCCTATGCCAAGGCACTGGCAGATATCAGCGAGGAAGAACACCGCTGACGCAGGGTGAGAGAAATTTTACGCTTTCAGCGAATAGAATAATTCTTCCGTAATTTTGTTCCGCTATTCCTGTGATCATGGCATTGGACGCGTCGCAAACTTCGACCCTCAAGGGTCTGCAATTGGGAGCCGGACCGCTCGACGCGGCGGCCCTGCGCGCAGCCAACATCAATCCGACAACCGGTTTGGCGACGGACTATCTCAATCATTTCAACGAAGTTGTCATGTTGATGGAGATGCTGCCCGACATGCCGGATTGCGCCGAGGATGTCCTGGACTGGCAACCGGCCAGCTACGCCCGGCATTTCGAACTCTCCGCCTTTAAAGACCGTGAGCTGGCCATTATGGCCTATGAAGCCTCCCCGCGGCCGGTGCGCGCTCATCTGGAAACCCTGATCCTCCAGATCGATGGCGAGGTACAAAGGGCGCAGGACCTGCTTCGCGAGACGACCGACCCAGAGGCCTGCCACCAGGTCGCGCGCCTCGCCACGGATGAGATCAAACCGCTTATCGGCGCTGCGTCAGGCGCAATCCACGGCTCCGTCGATGGCGAAGACGTCTTCGAGGATGTCGGCGCGCAGGCTGATATCGACGCGCTGTTCGACTAGCTGGCCACCTGTGCGGTTTCGCCGCGGCATGGCGCCACTGAAATTAACCTCAAAACAAGTGTGGTTTTGAAAACTGTGTGCAGCACAGGAGACAAAACAATGCCTTTAATGGATTGGGACAGCTCGCTGGATGTCGGCGTGGAAAGAATGAATCGCGAGCATCAGGATATCCTGGCGCTCATGAATGAGATTTATGACGTGCAGCAGGCTGGACGGCAGGACCTGGATGTGATCCGCTTGGTCGACCGTCTTGGGCAGGTCACTATCGAGCACTTCCGGGATGAGGAGGCTTTTATGGAGACCTCCGACTATGCCGGCCTGGAATCGCACAAATTGATTCATCAGGACCTGCTGCGCAAATTCACCGGCTTCGCCGAGGAAATCCGGGCCGGTAATGGGCAGGTTCCGGACAAATTCCTGACCTTCCTCAAACTCTGGCTATCCGCTCACATCAAGGGCATCGACATGAAGTATGGACCCAAAGCGGGGCAATTACTGCGCACAGGATAGATCAGGCTGCGACGGGCTGCCCGACCGGCTGCCCGACCGGCAATCGTACGAACAAAAATCGAACAAACGCACATCTCTCCCTTGGGGTTTGGATACAATCAGGCCAGACTGGTTCGATTACGACTCGTTTTGATGGCAAGCCTGCAATGTCCAATCTGTCCATTTCCGACATGGCGCGTCCGGCGCCGCCCTCCCCTTATCTTGATGGGCTGAATGCCGAACAGCGGGAGGCCGTGGAAGCCATGGACGGTCCGGTCCTGGTCCTGGCCGGCGCCGGTACCGGCAAGACACGGGTGCTGACGACACGGCTTGCACATATCCTGGCCACCGGCCGTGCGCAGCCCTGGCAGATCCTGGCCGTGACCTTCACCAACAAGGCCGCGCGCGAGATGAAGGAGCGGGTCGGCAAGATCATTGGCGAGGCAGTGGAGGGCGTGCCCTGGCTGGGCACATTCCACTCGATTTCAGCGCAGATTCTGCGCCGTCATGCCGAACTGGTCGAGCTGAAATCCAACTTCACCATTCTTGATACAGATGATCAGCTCCGCCTGCTCAAACAGATAATCCAGGCGGAAAATATCGATGAAAAGCGCTGGACGCCGCGCCATCTCGCCTCGCTGATCGACGGTTGGAAAAATCGCGGCCTCCTGCCCGAGCAATTGGGAGAGGAAGACAAGTGGAGTTTCGCTGAGGGCCGCGGCCAGGGACTTTACGCGATCTACCAGGAACGGCTGAAAGTCCTCAATTGCTGCGATTTCGGTGATCTCCTCCTGCACACGCTACACATCTTCAAGGATCATCCCGATGTGCTGGCCGAGTATCACAAGAAATTCCGCTATGTGCTGGTCGACGAGTACCAGGACACCAATGTCTCGCAATATCTCTGGCTGCGTTTGCTGGCCCAGGGCACAGGCAATATCTGCTGCGTCGGCGATGATGACCAGTCCATCTATGGCTGGCGCGGGGCCGAGGTCGACAACATCCTGCGGTTCGAAAAGGATTTCCCCGGCGCCCATGTGGTCCGGCTGGAGCGCAATTACCGATCGACCGAACATATTCTGGCAGCCGCGTCTGGGCTGATTGCCGCCAACCGCTCCCGGCTGGGCAAGACCCTATGGACCGAGGATAGCGGCGGGGAAAAAGTCCAGGTTCGCGGCATCTGGGACGGCGAGGCCGAAGCCCGTTTTATCGCCGAGGAGATCGAGAACTGGTCCTCGCACGGTCGCGCCTATTCCGACATTGCGGTCCTTGTGCGCGCCGCCTGGCAAATGCGGGCCTTTGAGGATCGTTTCATCATGCTCGGCCTGCCCTACAAGGTAATTGGCGGCCCGCGCTTCTTCGAACGCGCCGAGATCCGCGACGCCCATGCCTATCTCCGCCTGGTGCGGTCGCCCGGCGATGACCTTGCTTTCGAGCGAATTGTGAATACGCCCAAGCGCGGCATTGGTGATACAACGATACAGAAGATCGCTGTGGCGGCGCGGGCCATGGCTGTGCCGATGACGGAAGCGGCACGGGTTATGGTCACCACTGACGAAATTCGTGGCAAGGCGCGGACAGCTCTTCAGGTTTTCTTGCGGGATGTGGACCGCTGGCGCGAACAATCCGAGCAGTCGCGTCTGGACGAGCTGGCAGAGATCGTTCTGGATGAAAGCGGCTATACGGCTATGTGGCGCGAGGACAAGACACCGCAGGCTGCCGGCCGTCTTGAAAACCTAAAGGAACTCGTCCGCTCCATGGGTGAGTGGGATACGCTGGAAGCCTATCTGGAGCACGTCGCCCTGGTGACGGATGCGGACCGGGCCACGGATGAAGACGAAGTTTCCCTGATGACCCTGCACGGGGCGAAAGGGCTGGAATTCCCGCTCGTCTTCCTGCCGGGCTGGGAGGAAACTGTCTTTCCCTCGCAACGCTCGCTTGATGAGGGCGGAACCCGCTCGCTCGAAGAGGAACGCCGCCTCGCCTATGTCGGCATCACCCGGGCGCGCGAAAAAGCCGTTATCACCTTTACCGCCAACCGGATGATTTACGGCCGCTGGCAAGCGGTCATCCCCTCGCGCTTCATCGACGAACTCCCGGTCGATCATGTCGAGGCCCGGTCGGAGACGGGGTATTATGATGGCGGGCCCGGCCGTGAAAGCTTCACTGCCAATGCCGACCCGATGGCTTCGAGCTATTCGTCTCCCGGTTGGAAACGCTACCAGGCCAATACGCAAGGCGGCGGCCGACGCGCCGATCCACCAACCATCAATGCCAAGGCCACGCTGATCGAGAGCGGGGGCTCGGACAATGCAGGCAAATGGCGGGCCGGTGACCGGGTTTTCCATGACAAGTTTGGCTATGGCACGGTCAACAAGGCGGATGGCGCCAAATACACGGTCAAATTCGACAAGGCTGGCGAGAAAAAAGTCGTCGAAAACTTCCTGCGCGATTTGCCTTAAAAAGAACTCGCTGACGGCACCACGGCCCCGCACCATCGTCGCGGTGGCTTCAACGCCGGGACCTCAGGTGCAAACAAGAAAACCCCGCCGAAGCGGGGCTTTCCAATACTCGGAGATTCGTGTGTCTTAGAAGTGGAAACGCACCCCAACTTCAAAGATGTGGGCGCTGTTCTCGATATCCAGAGCAACCGGGAAGAGTGCGCCATCAACGCTCAGATCTTCCGTCGCGCGATAGCGATAGCCGCCGAAGATTTCAGTCGTGTCAGTGTAAGGCACGCTCGCACCGGCCATGAACTGATAGAGCACCGCCGATTCTGTGTCGTCCACGACGACAACCCCGGACGGGGAGAAGTCGATATCAACTTCCGCAATACCCAGACCGCCGCCGAGATAGACCGTGTAGCCGTCCATCGGGATGTCGTAGAAAGCATTGATGGAATAGCCGAGCGTGGAAATTTCGCCCTGGCCATCACCGACAATCGTCGCAACGGTCGCGCCAAGGGCGGCAGAACCGGTAATCAGTACAGCAGCATCAGCAGCATCGATGAGGTTACGAGGGGCATAGTCGAGCCGATCATCGAGAGCAGAAAAAATGTTACAAAATCACACCACCGTGAACATGTATTTGCAAATACACGAAACATCGTCCACACC
>JBELMP010000040.1:5428-16713 GCA_042095695.1 Maricaulis sp.
AAAATCACACCACCGTGAACATGTATTTGCAAATACACGAAACATCGTCCACACCGCCGGGAACGAAGGAAAACCAATGTCCAATTTCTGGCGACTGACCACGCATTCCGACTTCTCCCGCCTCGGCGACATCGTCCAGCGTCTCGACGAGATCAGCGTGGAGAACATGACCTCCTGGTCCCTCTTCGATGAGGGAGAAATCGCCCGGCTTGACCTGATCTTTGACGGGGAACCCGATGTCGACGTCGTCCGTCAGGCGGCGGGCTTTCCCGAGGACTGGACAATCGATTGCGCCCCGATGCCCGATGAGGACTGGGTGAAGCTGTCACTCGCCGGTCTCAAACCCGTTATTGCCGGGCGGTTTGTCGTCTTCGGCGAACATGATCGCGGGGATATCCCGGCTGGCAAGATCGAGCTTGAAATCGAAGCCGGCCCAGCTTTCGGCACCGGTCACCACGGGACGACGAAGGGATGCCTGCTGGCTTTCGACGCCCTGCTCGATGACGGTCTCGCGCCTACAACCATATTTGATCTTGGTTGCGGAACGGCAGCGCTGGCGATCGCCGCTGCCAAGGCTCTGCCCAAAGCCGAGATTCTCGCTTCGGACATTGATCCGGAAGCCGTCACGGAAAGCCGCGCCAATTGCGCCAAGAATGGAACGCCATCAATCGATCTCTTTGTGGCGGAAGGTCTGGATCATGCCAAACTGGCCGGACGCCGTTTCGAGATGATTTTCGCCAATATCCTGGCGGGCCCACTGGTTGAGCTCGCTCCGGCTATCGCCGGGGCGCTCGAGCCTGGTGGACGGGTCATTCTCTCCGGCCTGCTCAGCGAACAGGAAAATTGGGTGCGCGGCGCCTTCGAGGATGCCGGGTTGAGCGTATCGCGACGCGACCCGATTGAAGGCTGGGAAACCCTGATTGCCCAACGCGCAGCCTGAGGCTCAAAGCCAGGCAGGCTAGCGGCGCTTCGCCTTGAGACCGCAGGCAGCGAGATAGGCGTTGACATCATGACCGCGTGTGCGCGTGCGAATGCCGGCCCGGTCGCGCGTCCGGTCGAGACTGCGTAGCCCGTCAACGCTCTGAAAGCGCAGAAAATCATCCATGGAATACATGTCGCCACTCCTTGCTGGACGTGGTGATGCCGCGTTTTGGGACCGGGTTGAAGCCTTGTTGCACCAAGGCAGCATTGCGCTTTTGCATGGGCGATGCCGGGCCCGTTGAAACCCGCGTCAATGCCGCATAGTTTCACTGTATGACACAGCTGATCTCCCAGACTTTCGACGTTAAAGGCGGCCCGCAATTTGGCCGCGACAACCTGCCCAAGCTGCGCGCAGAGCTCGCCAAGCTGGACCTGGACGGTTTTCTCATTCCGCACGAGGATGAGTATGACAATGAATACCTGCCGGACTGCAATGAGCGACTGCTCTGGATCAGCGGGTTTTCAGGTTCGGCCGGCGCGGCCCTGGCCATGAAAGATCGCGCGGCGGTCTTTGTCGATGGTCGCTATACGCTGCAGGTCCGCCAGCAGGTTGATGCAGATCTCTTTGCGTATTGCGATCTGGTTGAACAGGGTCTTCATGGCTGGATCGAGAAGGACGGCAAGTCCGGCGAGCGTATTGGTTATGATGCCCGGCTTCATACACCGGCATCACTGGCGCTCTTGAAGACGGCCGCCCAGCGTTCAGGCGTCGAGCTGGTGAGTGTGGATACGAATCCCCTGGACCTTGCCTGGACCGATCGTCCCGCCCCGCCGCGCGCGGCTGTTGAGATCCAGCCCCTGGAATTTGCCGGCGAGGACCACGCCTCAAAGCGCCAGCGTCTGGGCATTGCCATTGAGCGCGGCGCTGCCGATGCTGCTGTGATTACCGCACCGCCCTCCGTGGCGTGGCTGTTCAATATTCGCGGCGCCGATGTTTCGCGCTCGCCGCTACCGCTTTCCACCGCGATCCTGCACAAGGATGGCAGAGCCACTCTGTTTATTGCACCGGAAAAGCTGAGCGATGCTGTTCGCACACATTTGGGCAATGAGGTCGAGATCCGCCCGGACAGCGATTTTGCCCAGGGTCTAGCTGGCCTGAACGGCAAGACGGTACGCGTCGATCCAACCACGGCTTCAGCCTGGGTGTTCGATCAACTCAAGCGCGGCGGGGCCGTGGTGCAAGAGCTGGAAGATCCGGTGATGCGGCCCAAGGCCGCAAAAAATGAGGCCGAGGTCGAAGGCGCTCGCCAGGCGCATATTCGCGACGGGGCCGCGATCGCGCGCTTCCTGCATTGGCTGGACACGGAAGCCCAGTCCGGAGAGGTGGACGAGATCCAGGCCGCACAGAAGCTGGAAAGTCTGCGCCAAGCGCTGCCCGAGCTCCGAGACCTGTCCTTCGATACGATTTCCGGCGCACAGGGCAATGCCGCCTTCGCCCATTACCGGGTGTCGGAGGAGAGCAATCTCAAACTGTCACAGGGTTCACTCTACCTGGTCGATAGCGGAGGTCAGTATCGCGATGGCACTACGGACATTACCCGCACCGTGCCGATTGGTCAGCCGACGGCGGAGATGCGGACCCAGTTTACCCGTGTCCTCAAGGGCCATATCGCCCTGTCGCTGATCCGTTTCCCCAAAGGTACAACGGGTACCCAGCTGGACGTGCTCGCCCGCATGCCATTATGGCAGGCCGGTTTCGATTATGATCATGGCACCGGCCATGGTGTGGGCGCTTTCCTCGGCGTGCATGAAGGTCCTCAACGTATCGCCAAAGCTCCCAATGCGGTCGCCCTGGAACCGGGCATGATCGTCTCCAACGAGCCGGGCTACTACAAGGAAGGCGGGTATGGCATCCGGGTGGAAAACCTGCAGGTCGTCTCACCGGCCAAGCCCGTGCCGGGCGGAGATCGCCCCATGCTCGGCTTTGAAACCCTGACCATGGCGCCAATCCATCGGGCGTTGATCGATCTGCATTTGCTGACGCCCGCCGAACTGGCCTGGCTGGATGATTATCACGCCCGGGTGCGCACGCGCATCCTGCCGCTGCTGGAGGGCGAGGTCGCGGACTGGCTGCTCAAAGCCACCGAACCGCTGGCCGGTGCCACGCCCTGATGAGACCCTTGGCTGTCATTCTCGGCGCAGCACTGCTCACCGCTGGCTGTTTCTATTCGGAAGACGCGCTGGTCACGCGTCGCGGCGCTGATTTCCCTGTCGCCGAAGGTGTTTACAGTCATACGCCCTATCATCCCGATGGGCGCCCCTTCGACCGCGCGACCTGGACTGGCGAGATCGAACGCGAGGGCTGGAGCTATGCCTCGCCCAGCGAGGCATTTCCCCACCAGAATGTCCGCCTGCGTGAATTGTCCGAGGGACTGTTTGCCGCCCAGACGGAGAATGACGGGCATTATCTTTTCGGCTTTGTCTGGGTCTATCCCGATGGTCTTGTCACCTATCACAATCCATCCTGTTCGGACCTTTCGGATATCGCGCGCGAGACCTATTCGCTGATTGCCGATATGACCGATGGCTATTGCGAAATTGAGCGCTGGGATGTGCTGAGTGCGGTCTTGCTGACTTATCTAGATGAGCATCAAGGTCAGCCGCGCCTGGACGGCGTTTATCGACCCCTGCCCGACTAGGCGCCGATTAGCGCGAACCAGTCATCCTCGGTCAGGGTCTCAACGCCCAGTTCAGCCGCTTTCTTGGCTTTTGAACCGGCGCCCGGACCGGCCACAAGATAGTCCGTCTTTTTCGATACCGAGCCGGCCACCTTGGCGCCCAGCGATTGTGCCTTCGCCTTGGCCTCGTCGCGAGTCATGCGTTCCAGCGTGCCGGTGAAAACCACCGTCTTGCCGGCCACGGGGCTGTCATTGGCGACGGCCTCGGCATCCTCAATCTCCAGCTCGGCCACCAGCCGCGACAGCAAATCCCGGTTATGCGCTTCCGAGAAATACTGGTCGAGCGCTTCAATCGCGGCCTCGCCGATACCATCAATCCCGTGCATCTCGGCACGCACACCCTCTTCGCCAAGGGTCCGGGCGGCAGTGTCGAACGCCTCCCAGCTCCCATAGGTGCGTGCCAGCAGGGCCGCGGTATTCTCGCCAACATGGCGAATGCCCAGCGCATTCATCAGGCGTGCCAGGGGGATCCGCCGACGCTCATCAATCGCGTTGAAAAGATTTGCTGCACTGGTCTCTCCCCAGCCCTCGCGGGTCTGGATTGGCGGTGTTATCGCAGCCGCATCATTGCGGACCCGGAGAGTGAAGATATCCGCCGGTTCGCGCACCAGGCCTTCTTGATGAAAAGCCTCGATCTGCCGGGTCCCCAGCCCCTCAATGTCGAAAGACTTGCGCGCAACAAAATGCTTCAATCGCTCGATGATCTGGGCGTCACAAATAAGCCCACCGGTACAACGGCGCACCGCGTCGAGCTTCCCCTTGGCATCATGCTCGCGCACCGCCCGGGAGCCACAAACCGGACATGTGGTCGGAAACTCGAAAGGGGCCGGTCGATCAGCACGGTAGGGATCGGTGACACGGACAATCTGGGGGATGACATCGCCGGCACGCTGGACGATCACACGATCGCCGATACGAACGTCCTTGCGGCGGATTTCATCCTCATTATGCAAGGTCGCATTGGAGACAACGACACCGCCCACCGTGACCGGCTTCAGCCGCGCAACCGGGGTCAGCGCGCCGGTACGGCCGACCTGAATATCAATCCCTTCGAGTACGGTCATCGCCTGCTCGGCAGGGAATTTATGGGCGATCGCCCAGCGCGGTGCCCGCGCGACAAAGCCCAGGCGCTCCTGCCAGTCCAGGCGGTCCACCTTGTAGACAACGCCATCAATATCATAGCCAAGGCTGGCTCGACGGGATTCGATGGTCCGGTAATGCGCCAGCAGGTCTTCCAGGGTCTCGCAGCGCTGCATCAACGGGTTGATAGGAAAACCCCAACGTCCAAATGCGTCGACCGTCCCCATCTGCGTCTCACTCAATGGCGCACTCAACTCGCCCCAGGCATAGGCGAAAAAGCGCAAGGGTCGCTCGGCGGTCATTTTCGGATCGATCTGGCGCAGGGAACCGGCCGCCGCATTGCGCGGATTCTTGTATTCAGGCTTGGAAATCTCGCGCTGGCGCTCATTCAACGCCGCAAAATCCTCATGGGACATATAGACTTCGCCCCGCACTTCCAACACGTCCGGCCAGTCGCCTTCCGGCAAGGTCTCGGGAATATCATCCAGGGTCAGGAGGTTTCGGGTGACATCCTCACCACTCATCCCGTCACCGCGCGTCGCCCCATGGACCAGGCGACCGCTTTCATAGCGCAAGCTTGCCGACAGGCCATCAATCTTGGGTTCGGCCGTGATCGCGACGGCTTCATCTTCGCCGAGCCCCAGAAAGCGCCGGATACGTCCAATGAAATCTGCAACATCCTCGTCGTTGAAGGCATTGCCCAGAGACAACATGGGGACGGCATGACGGATCTCGCCAAACTTGCCCGAGGGCGCCGCGCCGACGCGCTGGGTCGGGCTGAGCAGGTCAACCAATTGCGGAAACCGGGCCTCAACCGCCTCGAGCCGATGGCGCAGCTGATCATAGGCCGCATCAGAAATGGTTGGGGCATCATTCTGATAATAGGCCTTGTCGTGCTTGGCGATCTCCCTGGCCAGACGTGCATGCTCGTCCCTTGCCTCCGCCTCGGAGAGGTTTTCGACATCCTTCAGGGCACTCATCGACTAGGCCTCCACCGCGATCAGCGCATCCGCCTGCGCCCGCGCCGCATCCGTTATATCCGCACCGGAGAGCATGCGGGCAATCTCTTCACGGCGGGCGTCGCCCGTAAGGCGCCGAAGCGTGGTTCGCATCGTGCCGTCCGTGTCTTCAGACTTCTCGATCTTCCAGTGATGATCCGCCAGCGCGGCAACCTGGGGCGAATGGGTGACGACCAGCGTCTGGCCCGCCCGGGCGAGGCGTTTCAGCCGCCGGCCAACTGCATCGGCAACGGCACCGCCGACACCTTGGTCGACTTCATCAAAAATCATCACGCGCCGGTCGTCATCACCAGTGAGAACGACCTTCAGCGCCAGCGCGAAGCGCGAGAGCTCCCCTCCGGATGCGATTTTTTCCAGCGGTCCGAATGGTGCGCCGGGATTGGTGGAGACTTCGATTGCGACCTGGTCCCAACCCTTGGCATTTCCGGCATCACGATCGGCACGAACCGAGACCTGAATGCGAGCCCTGTCCATTTTCAGGGGCGGGAGCTCAGCCGTTACCGCTTCGGCAAGGCGTTGAGCCGCCGTCTGACGACTGACAGATAAGGCGTCGGCTGCGTCCTCAAACCGGGCCCGCGCTGATTTGAGGACGTTTTCTGCCTCAGCAAGTCGATCACCGGCATGTGAGATCGCATCGAGCTGATCGGCGAGCCGGGTTCGAAGCGCAGCGAGGTCCTCGACATTCACATCATGCTTGCGCGCCGCCGCACGCAAGGCGAAGAGACGCTGCTCGACCGCTTCGAGCCGTCCGGGTTCCACATCAAAGGCCCGCTCGGCTTCGCTCAAGGCCTCATGGGCTTCGGAAAACTCGATCAGCGCCCGGTCAATCGCGCCGGTCGCGCGATCGAGGGCCTGGCCCGCTTCGCCACCGCCATCACCGATCTGCTCGCGAATGCGTTCAAGACTCCGCAGAGCCGTATTCAGGCGGTTTTCCATTCCCCCGCCATCGCCGGCAAGGGCGGTATTGGCGTCGCGGAAATCGGAAGCCGCACGCTCCGCGCCTTGAAGAAATTGGCGCTCCTCGGCAAGCGCTTCGTCCTCCCCGCTTCGCGGGTCCAGCGTATCCAGTTCTGCGACTGCATGCTGAAGGTAATCCTGCTCGGCCTGGCTGGCCTGTGTCGCGAGCTGCAATTCATCGCGCGCCCGACGCGCCGCCGAAAACTCAGACCAGGCCGCTTTACAGGCATCGAGGTGAGCATCATGGCGGGCATAATGATCGAGCAGGCCAAGATGGGTCTTCGGATCCATCAAGCCGCGACCATCATGCTGGCCATGCACTTCGACCAGGGCCTCACCGACCTGTTTGAGCAGGCTCACACTGGCCGGCTGATCATTGATATGGGCGCGGCTTTTTCCGTCCGCGCTCAAACGGCGCCGCAGCAGAACCGGCTCTCCCGGCTCGCTCTCAATGTCGGCCTCTCCAAGGATCGCCATAACCGGATGATCAGGATCAAGATCAAAGGCGGCGATCGCCCGCGCCTCATCACTACCGGCGCGCACAAGATTGCGCTCTGCCCGCGCCCCTGCGGCCAGACCCAACGCACCCAGAAGAATAGATTTGCCAGCCCCTGTCTCGCCGGTCAGGGCACACAGACCGCTCTCAAAGCCCGCATCCAGAGCGTCAATCAGGACGACATTGCGGATCGAGAGGGATTGCAGCATTCAGCGGGTTAAACCCCTTCCGCCTTAGCCGAAGAGACGGCGCCAGGCGCGTTCGAAATAGGTCGGATCCTCGCGCTCGATATCAATCTCAAGCGTGATGCCTTCCGCGGTCAGAAGATTATAGCTTGATTCATACCACTCGCTGCCCGGGAAGTTGTATCCCAGAACAGACGCGACCTGGCGGGCCTCTTCATCAATGCCAAGAGCTACATAGCTCTCTACAAGACGATGAAGCGCCTCGGGAACATGGGTGGTCGTTTCATAATCGGCGATGACATTGCGGAAGCGATTAATGGCAGCCACATGATAATTGCGGCGCAGATACCAGCGTCCGACATCCATCTCCTTGCCGGCGAGATGGTCACGCGTCATGTCAATTTTCAAACGCGCATCAAGCGCATAGCGGCTATTGGGATAGCGCCTTACAACCTGTTCCAGCGCGTTCATGGCCTGCTGGGTGGTTTGCTGATCGCGGCCGACATCCATGATCTGCTCAAAATAGCAGAGCGCAATCAGGTAGTAGGCGTAGGACGCATTGGCATTACCCGGATGCAACGAGATGAATCGCTGCGCATCGGAAATCGCCTCTTCGTAATTGCGGGCCCGGTAATTCGCGAACGCCGCCATGAGCATCGAGCGACGCGCCCATTCTGAATACGGATGCTGGCGCTCAACCTCATCGAACATGACCGATGCCATGCGGTAGCGATTGCGCTCCATTTCCTCGAACGCATTGCTGTAGATCGTCTCCGCGGGACGCTCGACATAGGCAATCGCCGTATCCGGAGCATTCCGGTTACAGCCGGCCAGGACGGCGGTGCAAAGAAGGGGGAAAAGCAAACGCTTGAATGCAGACATCGGCACGGGACTCGTAGGCTTTCTAGGATGCTAACGCATCGGTTCCCAGTCTTGTAGCCGATGATTGGTCAACGCAAAAGTCCGCTATCAGGCAGACCTGCTAATTTCAGGAATTGGCCATGGCCACGGGCTGCTCAACACCACCGCGCATGCTGACCCATTTCCAGGCTGTCGGATCGTCCATCAGCGCCCGCAGGGCGTCATTATTAATGGCGTGACCAGGCCGGCTGGCGGAGTAGCGTCCGATGATAGGCGCGCCGGCGAGATAAAGGTCACCCAGGGCGTCCAGCGCCTTGTGGCGGACGAATTCATCGTTGAAGCGCAGCCCTTCCGGGTTCACGACACCGTTTTCGTCAAGCACAATCGCATTATCCATGGATCCGCCGCGCGCAAGACCGGCAGCGATCAAGGTGTCGAAATCCTTCTGGAAACCGAAAGTACGGGCACCTGCGATATCCTCAGCGAAAATATCAGGGGTGACATCGAACACGCACATCTGACGGCCGACCGCCTGGTGTTCGAAACTGATCTCGACTTCGATCATCGGGCGAAGCGATGGCAGGAAGCTGGCTCTCCGACCTTCGGTTTCAACCGTGACCGGCTTGAGCACCTGGATGGCACGACGCGGCATTGCCTGCTGCTGCAAACCGACCTTGTGGATCAACTCCACAAAGGGCTGGGAGGACCCATCCATAACCGGGACTTCCGGACCATCAATATCAATCAGGACATCGTCAATGCCAATACCGGCGAGCGCCGCCATGAGATGTTCGACAGTCGCAACGGAGACACCTTCATCATTGGCGATCGTCGTACCAAGGCGCACAGCAACAACGGCGTGCGCGCTCACTTCGATACGATTATCCTTGTCGGTGATGTCAGAGCGGACGAAAACAATACCGGTTCCGGACGCTGCGGGCTGCAGAACGATACGAACACGCTCGCCGCTATGGAGCCCTACGCCTGCGCACACTACGGGTGCCGCCAATGTTTGCCGGTAAATCACAACAACTCGCCGTCGCTTAGTAAACTTAACTTGCGGCGAATGTGCCGCCCCTCGCCTACATAAAACTACGGTGGGGGCCAGGCTTCAATTAAAGCTTTGTTGCGCTTTGTTACGCGAATCGCAGGGCGCTAATTGGCCTGACGGCGCAAGAAGGCTGGAATTTCCAGATCACCCTCATCGAGGCTATCACCGAACAGGTCTCCGGATGCCGGGCGTGGTGCCTGGACTGGCGGGAGTTTCTCAGCCACTGGCGCAGGTGCAGCCTTTGGTGCCGGCTCTGCCGGTTTACGGCGACGACCGAAAAGCGAGAAACCGCGCTTCGGTTCCTCCGAAGCGGTCTCCGCAGCGCCGCTAACCGACTGGCTGGCGCGACGCTGTTCATAACGCTCATTCAAGGTGGCCGCTTCCTGCTCAAGGCGGGCCTGGTCAATCAAGACCTGCGGTGCCTCAACCGGGCCCAGCTCGTTAGTCCGGGTTTCGACCGGCGGCTGCGGTGCAGCACTCATGCCTTCGGCACCAGCCGCCTTCGGCAGGACAGCTTCTTCGGCGTCACGTTCATTATCCAGATCGCTACGCTGACCAGCCATCACGCGGCCAGGGCGGTCCGTATTCATCCGTTTCCACGGCAGGATCTGGTCATTCGCAGTACTAGCGGCCGCCGCTGGGCGTTCCGCAGCGACCCGCTCAGCGGGTTGACGCTCGCCCGCCTGACGTTCGACCGGCTGGCGTTCGACCGGCGGGCGTTCAACGGGCTGGCGGTCCAGACCAGGACGCTCGATCGGCGCAGGCGTACGCAGACGCGTGCGCGGGTCTGCAGCAATCATCGTTTCTGCATCAATACCGGTTGCGACAACGGAGACGCGCATCGAGCCTTCCATATTCTCATCGAAGGTTGAGCCGACAATAATATTGGCTTCCGGGTCGACCTCGGCGCGGATCTCGTTCGCGGCCTCGTCGACCTCATAAAGCGTCATGTCATAACCGCCGGTGATATTGATCAGAACACCGGTCGCGCCTTTCATCGACACATCATCCAGCAAAGGATTGGAAATCGCGGCCTGGGCCGCTTCGATGGCGCGCTTCTCGCCCTCGGCCTCGCCGGTTCCCATCATCGCCTTGCCCATCTCATTCATGACAGCGCGCACATCGGCGAAATCAAGATTGATCAGGCCCGGCATGACCATCAGGTCGGTAATCCCGCGCACACCGGAGTGCAGCACCTGGTCCGCCATGGAAAAGGCTTCCGCGAAAGTCGTTTTCTCGGTGGCGATGCGGAAGAGGTTCTGGTTGGGAATTACAATGAGCGTATCGACATGGTCCTGCAGCTGATCAATGCCGTTTTCGGCCAGCTTCATGCGCCGGGACCCTTCAAAATGGAAGGGTTTGGTCACGACGCCAACGGTGAGAATTCCCATTTCGCGCGCTGCGCGGGCAACGACAGGCGCACCACCAGTACCGGTACCGCCGCCCATGCCGGCGGTAATAAAGACCATGTGAGCACCAGCCAGATGCTCGCGAATTTCATCAAGAGAGTCTTCCGCGGACTGCTCACCCACTTCCGGGCGTGCCCCCGCGCCAAGACCTTCGGTAATTGCCGCACCCATCTGGACACGCTTGTCGGTCTGCGACCGGCTCAGCGCCTGGGCATCCGTATTGGCCACCACAAAGTCGACGCCTTCCAGCGCCGCCTCGATCATATTGTTGACGGCATTTCCTCCAGCACCACCGACACCAAAACGACAATGCGCGGGCGCAATTCGGTGGTTTCCGGGATGGAAAGATTGAGCGTCATGGCTGACCCCGTATACGGATTGATAAGGTTAACGGTTACGTGACCGCCATCCTCGCTCCGCCACACTTAAGCGAGTGTTAAGGGCAATATTAAATGAGAAGGAAATCGCAGGATTTCCGTTTCGTCGCGGAAATTACGGTCGCGTCTAGAAACTCTCGGCCAACCAGCGCCACATGGCACCGGGCCCGCGTGCCTCGCCCTCGGCGGAC
>JBELMP010000041.1:0-16551 GCA_042095695.1 Maricaulis sp.
CTATTCCGGAGCTTGCTGCCGATGCGCCAGCAATGCCCGGTAAAAAGCGAGGTTGAACTCAGCTCCGGTGATACCCGTGTGCTCTTCGGGGACGGACGTTTCTGCGGTCACACCAAGCCGATCAATCGTCTCGCCGCCGCTTACATCGCGAAAACCCTGCCCCCAGGCCATCGACGGAAGATCAAGCACGAAATAGTGGAAGGAATCACGCCAGTTCAAACCTTCCTCTTCCAGAAATGCCTGAAAGAAAGCGGCATCGAACCAGCTATTATATGCGGTCAGCAGCCAGGTACGCTGGCCCGCATGGGACGTGTGGAAAGCACGAAACGCTGCGGCCGCGTCGGGTTCTGCAAGCGCGTCGAGCGCCTCCCACCGCTGGACATCATAGGCATTGACTGCCTCTGCCCCGGGGGAGAGGCGTTCAGGATAATCTGGCTGGATACGCACGTAGAAACGACCAATCTCATTTCCGTCTAAGTCTATATAGATGAGCCCGACATCGATCATTTCGTGATAGCCGGGCTGCAGGCCGGTCGTTTCGACATCAATCAGCGCCAACCCCCAGGCCTCGGCATCTTCGTGCGGCCAGACCTGCTGTGCTACGGCCATGGCCGGAACTGTCAGAAGCCCGAGCAAGATCGCGACTATGCTGGCTATAGCCCTGAGAATTCTTTGATATTCAAACACTGACCCCTCCCACCTGAGACGTTCAACCGCATAACAGCCCGGGCGTAGAATTTCACAGCTTCATGTCGCCGCAATTACAGAATCGGATCGCTTGAGATGGGGAAATGGTGGAGGGGGCTGGATTCGAACCAGCGTACGCATAGCGGGCAGATTTACAGTCTGCTGGATTTAACCACTCTCCCACCCCTCCACAGGGTGTGTCCGGCGCGGGATATCCCCGTGCGGACCGGTCTGCAACAAGGTCTCTCGGTGTTCGTCCCGACATGCTATGCACGCTGGAAATTGCCACCGCCCTTGAAACAGGAGCGCGGACTATAGTGACGAAGCCTTTTAATCGCAACACTCGCCAACGCACGGATTACACACGACGCTCCAGGCCTTCTGACACAGGCAAATCGGGCTGGATTTGGGGGCGTCATGCCGTCCTTGCGGCCGTCGATAATCCGCGCCGAAAAATCGAGACGCTTCACGTGACCCTAAACGCGGCTCGCGAGCTGCCTGAGGGTGTTGCGCACACGCTCTCGGAACCGGCAGAGATTGATCGCTTCCTCCCCGACAGCGCGGTGCATCAGGGCTTCGCCGCGAAGGCTGCTGCGCTGGACCCCGATCCGGTCAATAGCGTGCTCGACCCGACCCATGGCGCACTGCTTGTGCTCGACCAGGTCACGGATCCGCAAAATGTAGGTGCGGTGATGCGCTCCGCGGCAGCCTTCGGCATTCGTGCAATCATCCTGCAAGATCGCAAGGCCCCGCCACTCTTCGGCACGGTCTGCAAAAGCGCGGTCGGCGCGGCGGAACGCCTGGCCCATATCCGCGTTACCAATATCGCGGACACGCTTCTCGCCCTGCGGGACAAGGGGCGATTTGTTATCGGCTTGGCCGGCGAAGCTGATGCTGACCTCGCCACTGCCCTTGCCGGCCCTGATGGTCTGGGGCATGGGCCGGGCCTGGTGCTGGTCATGGGATCAGAAGACAAGGGACTGCGCCCGCGCGTCGCCGAGGCCTGCGACATGCTTGCCCGGATACCGATGAGCGAGACAGTCGAAAGTCTCAATGTTTCCAATGCGGCAGCGATTGCGCTCTATGAAGCAGCAAAATGGCGCCCCGCTCGAAGCGAGACGCCATCTTGAAACCGGGCCGGGCGAGCCGCTAGTCGGCCGAGCCGATGCTCAGCACGGTGCGGCCATTTCGGCGCCAGCTTACCGGTCCCTCAACATCCTCGACATGAACATCACCGGACCCGCTTTCATTCACGGTGACATTCGCAGCGGTGCCATCAAATCGGATATCACCCGACCCGGAAATCGTTGCCTCGAAGGGCTCCGCACGACCGCCACGTACCTGGATATCACCTGATCCGTTGATGCGCGCATCAAAGCCGCCCTGCATTTCCTGGGCGATGATGTCGCCTGACCCGGAAATCCGGACAGCAAGACCACCGATCTCTCCAAGCCGAACATCGCCTGAGCCATTAATGTCAATGCCGACATCACCGCTTACATCGGCAACAGCAACATCGCCTGAACCCGCAATATCGATCTCCGCATCGCCACCGACCGTATCCAGCTCAACATCGCCTGAACCGTTGATATCGATGGTCACATCGCGGCCAACATCTTCCAGATAAACATCACCGGACCCGTTGATGCGAATATGAGCCTCGTCCGCCACATCGGCGGCGCGGAAATCGCCACAGCTGTTCATGGAGACCATCAGGCTGCCGACATCGCCGGTTTCCCCGAGGAAGGCGCTATCGCGAATTTCCAGTGCGAGGTCGTCTGGCGCCGTGATGGTCAGGACTGGATATTCATCAATACTGGTGCGTTCGCCTCGCCCCCACCAGCTGCCACCGCTGCCGATTTGCAGCGATCCGTTGCGTGAGGAGCAATTCATATTCCGCATGGATTGCCCGCCATCGATGATCACGCGGGCCCCATTCTCGGAAACAACCGGATCGGCGGCGACTTCACCGGGATTGCTTATGGCGACTTCAATCCCGCTTGATCCGCCGGTGCGAACTTCAATACGGCCGATAAAACCCTCGATTTCTAGCGCGTCAGCTGAATAGCTGGAGGTCGAATTCTGCGCCCCCGCTGTGGCACCAAGAATGGCAGCTCCGCCAAGCAATGCGGCTGCAGATGCGAACAAGCTCGTTTTGGACAGCATGGATGATCCCTTTTACTCGATCCGTCTTACCCAAGATGCGCAAAGCGCCATGATTGGATGCAAACAATATACAGACCAGCCTTCCCACAGCTGTCTGTGCGATGAAGCTACGGTAATGATCGCAATGCGCTCTGTCCGAAAGAGGGATTGCCAATGCGATTGTCTCGTCTATTGAAACTCTGGACGGGTTTCGGGGCTGAGAATGATCGCTATCGCACTGGTGCTTTATGTCTTTCTGCAAATGGGAATTGCGCTTTGGGCGTCCCGGCAGGTTTCCACGGACAAGGATTTCCTCGTCGCCGGCCGGCGTCTCGGACTGTTCGCCGTGTCGATGTCGGTTTTCGCAACCTGGTTTGGCGGCGAAACCATTATGGGGTCGTCAGCCACGATCGCCCAGGACGGCCTGTCGGGCGCACGCGCAGAGCCGATCGGATATGCGCTCTGTCTGATTTTCGCCGCTCTGTTCATTGCCGGCCAGATGCGCGAACGCGGATACGCGACGCTGGCGGACTATTTTCGCGATCGTTTCGGGCCGCGGGCGGAAATCGCAGCGGCCATGGTTGTCATTCCGGCCTCGGTGATCTGGGCCGCGGCACAATTGCTCGCCCTCGCGGCCATAATTGCAGTTGCAGCTGGACTGCCATTGCAGGCCACCCTGCTCGCCGCCACGGGCCTGGTCATCACCTACACCCTGCTTGGTGGCCTGCTTGGTGATGTGATCACCGATATGGTGCAAAGCGTGATCCTTGTGATCGGGGTGCTTACCCTGCTCATTGTGATGATCGATCGCGCCGGCGGTGTCAGCGCCGCGATTGCGGGTATTGATCCGGAGCTTCTGGTGTTTGTGCCACCGGGCGAAAGCTGGATTGAACGCATTGATGCTTTTGCCATTCCGGTGCTCGGCTCGCTGGTCGCCCAAGAGATGATCGCCCGTTTTCTTGGCGCCAGAACCGCCCGGATTGCCGTCCGAGGCGGACTGCTCGCTGGCGGTCTTTATCTCTTCATTGGCTTTATTCCCCTCGCCTTCGGGCTGATTGGGCCGCAACTCGGCTTTGACCCTGCCCGCGGCGACCTCTTCCTCCCCGCGATGGCACAGGAGCTTCTGCCCAGCGCTGCTTATGTCGTTCTCGTCGGCGCCCTTTTCTCCGCCGTGCTTTCGACCGTCGACTCCGCCCTGCTGGCTGTTGCGGCACTGAGTACGGAGAATGTCTACGCCCGAATACGACCGCAGGCCGATGGGCAGGAAAAACTCCTCGCAGCCCGGGCATTCACCATTGCGGCCGGCCTGGCCGCGCTGGCTGTCGCGTTTTCAGGAGAGACGATTTACGGCTTGGTCGAACTTGCTTCCTCGCTGGGCTCAGCCGGCGTGCTGGTCTGCGTCCTGATCGGGCTACGCTCAAACCTGGGCGACGAGACAGCCTCCCTCGCCGCCATCTTCACCGGCCTCGTTTCGATCATTCTGGCCGACTGGGTCTTTGTCATCCCGGGCGGCTTCCTGCTGTCGATCAGCCTCGCCGCCCTCGCCTACTTGCTCATCGCCCTGGTCAGCTCGGCCAGACCTGATAGACAGCCGTCGCGATAATCGTCCCGATCGCATAGCCGAACACGCCGACCAGAACGCCCGGTGTGACCAGGTCCTTCCAGCCCTTGGCAGCGGCGAGCGCCGGTGCCGTTGTCGCGCCGAGAATGGCCGCGTTCGACGCGGTGATCAGCTCCGGCAGGGATAATCGCAACAAGGACCCCAGACCAAATGTTACAAGGGCGTGTACGCTGAGCAGAATGGCGATCAGGCCAATCAGCACGGGAGCGGACTGGACCAGACCGACGACATCCGCACCCGCCGCGATCGCCGCAAAGAACACGAAGCTCAGCCCGATACCCAGCTCATAACCGCCGTGCAGCCTGGCCATCGTATTGGGGATCAAAGTGGCAGGGATGAGCGCCAGGACGGTGATAATGGCATAACGCCAATTGCCCCAACCATCGCCGAAAGACTCTCGCAGGACATTGGTGATCCAGTCTCCGAGCGCGACAACAATCAGGGCGAAGGTGATCGAAAGCGTAAGCGTCATTGCGGTCGGCTTGCCTTCAACCTCCACAGCGATATCGCCTTCGGAATGATCACGCTCGACAAAGCGCTTGGAAATCCAGGCAATGCCCGGCATCAGGGCAAGGAAAGCGAGAAACAGTCCGGAGAAGAGATTGTCGACCGCGGTGGCCGCCGAAACGAAGCTGGGATCATTCGCGCGCAAGCCGGTCAGATCAACGAGCGCGGCATAGTTCACCGAACCGCCGATATAAGTCGCCGTAAATGTCCCGGCCGCCGCCGCCTGGTTCTCACCGATATCGATCAGCGAGAAGGCAATAATTGCACCCGCAACGGTACCGGTCGTCGCCAGCAGGAAAGCGAGGGTCATCCGCGTCGTCTCAAAGAAGATTTTCTTGAGATCCGCTTTCATCAGAAAAAGCGGAATCAGGATCGGTACGAAATAGCTGAAAACGAAGCTGTATCCTGGAGAGGACTGGGGAATGAGCCCGATATTCGACGCGAGAATCGCGAACAGGATGGCCCATACCGCCCCGGTAAGCAGCGCACCGATCCGGGTCTTCTCCATCAGAAATCCGAGACCCGCAATCACAAAGAGTGCAGCGATGCTCGCCATCGCGTTATCAGCTGGAATCAAAGACATAAATCTGCTCCTGGCGCCGACTAGCCTAAGGCTTGCGCGCGTTCACTATCGATTTGATCGGCCTTGAGATAGGCCGGGCGGGCTGTGAGGCGGTCAACATAGGAAACAAACAGCGGATCCTTCTCCATCATGTTGAAATTCATGAGAAAACCCATTGTTGCACCAAGCGCGACATCAGCCGCGCTAAATCGGTTGTTGACCAGGTATTCGCGCGACTGAAGTGTCGTCTTCAGCGTATTGAGGACCCGGTCCCAATTGCCCCAGCCGATCGCTCCCGCGGGGGCCTCCCGGCCCGTCGCCTTGTCGAAAGCTGCCGGTTCCATTACCGCAGACCCGAAGAACATCCAGCGCAGCAGTGTCGCCCGCCCCGCCTCTCCTGGCCCCGGCGCCAGGCCGGCCTGTGGAAACGCCTCGGCGAGATAGAGGCAGATAGCAGCCGTTTCCGTGACCAGCTCATCGCCCGCTTTCAGGGCCGGTACTTTGCGCATTGGACTGGTCATCGCGAACGCCTCGCTCTGGATCTCGTCGCGAATATTGACCGGGATGATGTTGTAGTCAGCCCCGACCTCTTCGAGCATCCAGAGTGCGGTACGACAGCGGGTTTGCGGGCAATAATACAGGCTGAAAACGCTCATTCGCTATCCTTTTCCATTACATAGGCGTCCACTTCGATTTCGACCAGAAACTCCGGCGATATGAAGCGCGAAACCTCGATCATTGTTGTCGCTGGCGGATGGTCCCGGAACGCGGCGCCGTGCGCGCGCCCGAATGCCTCCCAGTGAGAGATGTCGGTGACATAGATCCGTGTCCGCATGACATCCGCCATGGATGCTCCCAGTTGGGCGAGCGCGTGTCCGATAATCTCAACCGCGCGCCGCGCCTGGCCCTCAGGATCACCGATCGCAACCGGGGCACCATCATCATCCACAGCGACGGTGCCGGTCACCCAGATATGCCCGCCCTTGCGGATGGCCCGACAATAGCCGACCTCGCTCTCCCAGCGAGCGCCTGAGAAGGCGCGCCGGACCTCCGTCATGATCAGGTCCCCTGCTCTGTGCCCAGCAGATCAAGTGCAATCGCCGTCATGGCCTCGGTGGCCTGAGTGATGGAGGCCTCCGGGTCATCCGGAGCGAAGAAGGGCGAGTGATTGGACGGAATGGCAATGCCCTGTTCAAGATAGCTGTCGAGCGTCGCCTGTGTTGTCCCGCCGACCCAGAACATGAAGGTTGGAACGTTTTCCTCGGTCCGATGGTATTGGGAAAAGTCCTCGCCACCCATAATCGGTGGCACTTCATTGACCGCCTCGACACCAAAACGGGTCTGCATTGCGGCTACAGCCTGCGCCGCAAGGTCCGGATTATTATACAGGGCCGGTGTATAGACTTGCTCGATCTCTACACGAGGATACTCCTCCGGCGTCAAGCCGTAAGAAGCGGCCTGTCCCTCGGCAATGCGTTGAATACCCTCAAGCAGATGCGTCCGGGTCTCGTCAGAATAGGAACGGACGGTTAGTTGGAGATGCGCCTCATCTGAGATGATATTATGCTTGAGCCCCGCATTGAAGGCTCCCACGGTCACCACGCCCGGCTCGAGCGGGCTGATTTCACGCGACATCAGTCCCTGTAACGCCAGGACGATCTGTGCCCCGAGATAGATCGGGTCCTTGGTGGTATGCGGAGAGGCCCCATGCCCGCCGCGGCCTTGAACATAGATGTCGACCGTGTCGACATTCGCCATGGCGAAGCCTGGATGGTAGGTGATCTGCCCGGCAGGCACGGCCGCAAACGTGTGGAATGACACGTTGAAATCGGGCAACGGGAAGCGGTCATAGAGCCCGTCCGCAAGCATGGCGACTGCACCCAGGCCAATTTCCTCGGCAGGCTGGCCGATCAGGACGAGCGTCCCGGACCATTGGTCGGTCATCCCGGCAAGCTGGCGGGCGGCGCCGACCAGGGCGGTCATATGCGTATCATGGGCGCAGGCATGCATGACCGGCTGCTCTTCATCAAAGCGGTTGAGCCCGATGACTTGTGAGGCGTAGGAGACGCCCGACTGCTCGACGACCGGAAGACCATCCATATCCGCGCGAAGCATGACGGTCGGACCATCCCCATTGCGCATCACGGCAACAACGCCGGTTTCGCCGACACCCTCCGTCACTTCAAATCCGGCCGATCGCAACTCTTCAGCAAGACGAGCCGCCGTATCGAACTCCCGGAACGATAATTCCGGATTCGCGTGGAAATGCTCGTACAGGCTGCCGAGATAACCGCTATAATCGGCCCGGATGGCCTGGCGCAGCGCGTCCTCTCCCGGAATTGGATCGACGGTTGCGACCGCGATAGTGTCATCGCTCGGCGCCTGCCCGGCGGTCTCGACCCCGGCATCCTCCGATTGCGAGCAGGCGGCGAGTGCGAGTGTCGCAGCCGCACAAAGCAAAATACGCTTCATGATTCATCCTTCCCGTTGAATTGGTGTCATTCGAGCCCGGCTGGCGCGCGGCGTCAAATCCGACGTGCCGGAGCTGGTAGGTGGCAGGCTTCCATCACCTGCGGCGGTGGGTCGAAAAAGAACTCTGCAGTCCGTACACGATAATCGAGCTTGGCCTGGTGAAAAGCGGCGCCCGCCGAATTCATCACCTCATAGGCCGGCCGGTCAGCTTCGGGCAGATCGGCAGCAATGCGCATAGACACAATCGGATCACGGCCATTCTCGACCGGGATGATGCCGTTATCGACCGCCCTATCACCGCGACGGACCGACTGAATGTGCTCCATACCGTCAATCACCCGCCCGAACACGCTCATATTGCGATCGAGATAACGGGGCGCCTGACCGACAACGATGTAAAACTCCGTATCACCCGTGTCCGGCGCGACCGCACGGGCCATGGCCATGGTGCCGATACAATGCAGCGGCCACACCTCACCCGTCGCCAGATTATGTCCGGCCGGCACGCCTTGCACATGGCCGACCTGATCGGCGTAGTGATCCGGGTCCGGCATGGGCGTGAACTCCACGCTGTCGACCGGCACGGTGAACTCGCCGGTCAGTTCTGGGTATTCTGGTACGGGTGCGAAATCATTCGCATCACCACGCCCGCCCTGGACCACAAAACCGTCAATCGCACGATAGAAGGTCAGCCCGTCATAAAACCCATCACGGACTGCCTGACGCATACGTTCTGCGTGATTGGGCGCAAACGCATTCGACAATTCGACGGCCACAAGACCATCACGGGTCTCTATCAACAACAGGTCCTCGGGATCGACTGCTCGCCAGTCTGGCTGTCCCGTAAAATCAGGAGCTGCCACCAAATCCGGCTCGGCCAAAACTTCCTGATCCGGCCCGGCTGGTTCAGCGGTTTGCGACGGCTGACACGCGGCAAGCCCCAGCGCAAGGATCGGCAAAAGATTTCGGTACATTGTTATTTCCCCTTGAGCAGCCAGGCTTCCGCCTCGGCGCGCGTGACGAAGACGCCGTGGGTGTCATCGGCCCGGTCGCGAACCCGCAGCACGTAGTGTTCAACGGCATGTCGGACGATATCATCGGCGACGGCATGCGCCGTCCAGCGTATGCCGGTATCGAGCAATCGCGCATGGATGTCTTTGACCCGAAGCAACACGCGTTCGAGCGCCGCGGCATCCATGCCCGAGACATCAATCCCGCGCTTGTAGGAAATCAAAAGCCGGAAACAGCCAGCGGCCTCATCCTGGCTGGGCCCCAACTGCGCCTCCAGATCGTCGAAACAGTCCAGAGTGAAGACGCCGGAATATGTCCAGATCTGGAGGCTTCGCGCAGTATCGAGTTCCACATGAATAGGCAACGGCTCCCCCGAGTCCGCAAATCATTGAATTCAGACTGAACTTGCGGCGCCATCGGGTCAAGCACCCGCCCCGCCTACTGACCAAACCAGACCAGGGCTTCTTCGCGGGTATCGCAAATCCGGTATTCGCCGCGCATTCGCCCCTTGGAATGCGCTAGAAAATGTTCGATCGCGAGCTTCTTTATCTCGTCCGGACAGACAAAGGCCGTTCGCTCCATGCCTTTCGGACCGAAGATTTCCGGGTAGTTTTCCGCCAACTCCGTCTGCATGCGCTCCATCGACCTCGCATCTAGATTGGAGATATCCGTCTCACGGTCATAGACCACAATCAGGAAACGGCAGTTGCGCGACGCCTCGCCCGCAGCCCGCATATCATCGAACAGAGCCTGGAACTGTGCCAGCGACTGGGGACCCGGCGGGTATGTCCAGGTCATCGTCGCATTGCGGGTATCGATCTCAAGTTGGATCGTCATTCAACCCTCGATGAATCAGCCTCTTTGTGAACAGTCCCACACTCCTGCCCTGTCCGACAAGAGGCGGTCAGGACGCCGCGCCGCCGAATCGGCCCGACCACTCCTCGATCTGCGCGTCCTCGATTTTCGCAAAGAGAAGATCTGGTGGCGTGATGACATGTCCGTGGGGAAGCGCATCAATCAGGGCTGAGGCGTCACCGAAGGCGAAGCTTCGACGGTCTTCCGGCACATTTAGCGCATCCAGTATCGTCTTGGCAGCATTGGGAATAACCGGTTGCGCAATAATGCCGAAAAGAACCGCAAGATTGAGCCCCACACGAACGCCGACTGCGGCCTGATCGGGGTTTTCCTTATACGCCGCCCAGGGCGCTGCCCGGGTGAGATACTCATTGCCGGCCGCCCAGATCGCTCGCGTTTCCGCTGCGGCCTTGCGAAACTCCATGGCTTCGTAATGCTCCACCAGCGCCTTGAGGCGCGTATCAAGTTCCGTCACCAGCCAGGCCTCATCTTCACCGGCGACACCGGCGGACGGCACCTGCGCCTCGAATTTCGACCGCGCATACTTGGTGATGCGATTGACGAAATTGCCCAACACATCGGCCAGATCCTTGTTGATCAGCCCCTGGAAATGTTCCCAGGTGAAAGCGCTGTCCGATCCTTCCGGCGCATTGGCCGTCAGATACCAGCGCCAGTAGTCACCCGGCAGCAATTCGAGCGCCTGGTCCATGAAGACGCCACGCTTCTCCGAGGTTGAGAATTTACCGCCATACCAGGTCAGCCAGTTGAAGGCCTTGAGCTGATCCACGGTCTTCCAGGGCTCCTCCGACCCGAGGATGGTCGCGGGAAACGAGACAGTGTGGAAGGCCACGTTGTCCTTGCCCATGAACTCGACATAACGGACATCATCCGCACCCTTATCGGTACGCCACCAGCTCTGCCAATCCCCGCCGGTCGCATCAGCCCATTCCCAGGTCGCGCCGATATAGCCGATCGGTGCATCGAACCAGACATAGAACACCTTGCTCTCAAAACCCGGGCGCGCCACACCGTCCTTGGCGACAGGTACGCCCCATTTCAGATCCCGGGTGATGGAACGGTCGCGCAGACCTTCATCCAGCCATTTATAGGCAATCGACTTGGCAAGGCTGGGCCAACCCTCGGACGCATCCACCCACGCGCGGATCCGGCCCTCCATCTTGGTCTGCAAGAGATGGAGATGCGCGGTATCGCGCACTTCCAGGTTTTTCGAGCCCGAGATTTTCGAATAGGGCTCTTTCAGATCCGTCGGCTCGAGCAGACGGCCGCAATTATCACACTGGTCACCCCGCGCCCGCTCGAACCCGCAATGGGGGCAAGTCCCCTCAACATAACGATCAGGCAAAAAGCGGTCGTCATCGATGGAGAAGACCTGGCTTTCGACCCTTTCTTCGATCAGGCCCTGGGCCTCGAGCACACTCGCAAAATGCTGGGTCAGTTCAATATTCGGCGCATTGGAGGTTCGACCGAAATAATCATAGCTCAGCGAAAACCCCTCACCCGCCCGCTTTTGGACATCATGCTGCTCGTCGCAATAGGTCTGAACATCAATGCCGGCAGCTGCCGCAGCGAGCTCGGCAGGCGTGCCGTGCTCATCCGTGGCACAAATGTAAAGGACTTCATGGCCCATCAGTCGCTGGTAGCGCGCATAGACATCAGCCGGCAGCATGGACCCGGCCAAATTGCCGAGGTGTTTGACACCATTGATGTAAGGCAGGGCGCTGGTGATCAGGATGCGAGCCATAACAGTCTTCTCTTCAGGCGAATTTGTGTATGCTTTTTCGTGCAGGAGGCGAGCAGAACCGCGACTCGCCGGAGACAGGAGGCGCTTCATAGCCCTCCTAGACAGGGGAGGAAATACCCATGCCGCGTATCTTTGGAGTCAATTTGGCAGGCTGGCTGGTGTCCGGCCTGGCCTTTTGGATGCTGGGCTTCGTCTTTTACGGCATTCTGTTTACGGATCTTTGGACCTCGCTCTGGGGCTGGGACCCGGTCGAGCTGGAAGCCGCAGCGGCCGAGGCCAGTGCATTGCCGATGGTCATCGGCTTTTTCATTTCGCTTTTCTCGGCCCTCGCAGTCGGCGTGGCGAATATCCGAATGGGCGCAACCGATCTGGTATCAGCGGTCAAGAATGCAGTTTTCCTGTGGGCCGGATTCAGCCTCCTTACACTGAGCTATGACAGCGTCTATGCCATGCAGCCCGTCATGCTCGTTGTCCTGGACGGATCGCATATTCTGCTCGGCTTCATCCTTATCGCTGTGATCCAGAGCCTGATGGATGGCGTTGGCAGCAAGACCGCAGGGTAAATCGACAGCAGGTCACGCTTGAGAAGTGTCGCAGACACCTCTATCAGGACGCTGCGCTGTGCGCGATGGAGCCGGCTTAGCTCAGCTGGTAGAGCATCTGATTTGTAATCAGAGGGTCGGGGGTTCGAGTCCCTCAGCCGGCACCATTGGATCGATAAGATATCGCAGTCCAGTCGCACCCCTTTCCCGCACACCAAATGCCTATACATCACGACGGGCGAGACGCATCATGCTCGCGATAGAAGATTTTCAAGGCGCGGTCCAAAGCGTCAAAAAGGGTGAAACATGAGCGCTATTCCGCCGGAACCGCATATCGTCATCGCCGGTGCGGGCAGTATTGGATGCTATGTCGGCGGACGCCTCTTGCAGCAGGGACAAAGCGTCAGCTTTCTCGGCCGCGCACGCATCAAGGCCGAACTCGCCGAGCATGGACTGAGGCTCACCCAGACCGACACGCCGGATCATGTCGTATCTGCCGATGCTGTGGAGATGTCCACAGCACCAGACCTTCTCGCGCGCGCCGACATTATTCTGGTGACGGTCAAGAGCGGGGATACCGCCGAAATTGCCACACTCATCGATCAGCACGCGGGTCCGGACGCGATTATTGTCAGCCTGCAAAACGGAGTCAGCAATGCGGACTGCCTGCGTGCGACAGTCGGCAACCGCCGCGTCATCGCCGGCATGGTTCCCTATAATGTGGCCGCGTTGGGCGATGGCCGTTTTCACCAGGGCACGTCTGGTGCCATCCAGATCGCGTCGGACGAGCCCGGTCTCCTTGGCCATCTTTCCGGTCCTCACCTGCACGTGGTGGAGAGTGACGACATGCCAGCGGTTATGTGGGGTAAATTGCTGATCAATCTCAACAACGCACTTAATGCCCTGTCCGGACTGCCCCTCAAACAGCAGATTGAGACGCGCGCGTGGCGCAAGCTCCTGGCAGATCAGCAAAGCGAGACTTTCCGTGTCCTGGAAGCCGCCGGGATTACACCGCGCGCGGCGACGCCGATTCCACCGAAATACATTCCGATGTTGATGCGGTTGCCAACGCCGATCTTCAAGATCATTGCCGTCAAAATGGTCAAGATCGATCCGCTCGCCCGTTCCTCCATGTGGGAGGATCTCGAGCGCGGACGAAAGACAGAGATTGACGAGCTCCAGGGCGCGGTCATCAGCCTGGCTGAGTGCGTGGGCCTGAGCGCACCCGTCTGTGCACGCATCGCCGCGCTGATCAAGGATGCCGAGGCCGCCAAGGCCGGCTCGCCGCAGCTCGATGTGCGCACAATCCGCGCCGGGCTCTAGTCGCAAACAAAAGAAAACCGGAGGCCCGAAGGCCCCCGGTCAACCTGTTGGTTCGATGCAATCGGCTTAGTGATCGCCCTGGATGATCAGGGTGACATTCCCATTGCCGCCCTGCTGGACGCGGGCATTATTGCCATTGCCGACCTGGATCACGCCGGTGGCATTGTTGTGACCGCGCTGGTTCGTAACGGCGGTATTGTTCCGGCCCATCTGGGAGACACCGGAGATATTCCGCGAACCAGTCTGCATGGAATAGCTGTAGTTATTATAGCCGCGCTGACCCGTGACGGAGCTGTTGTCACGACCGAGCTGATCGACATGGGCCTGATTGTAACGGCCACCCTGGCTCACCGTGGCACCATTGCGAGCACCGTCCTGGATGACCATGATGTATTCGCGCTCACCATACTGATTGATGACCGTACGGTTGGCATAGCCGCGCTGCTGGCCGGCAATCTCGTTTTGGTAGCCATACTGGTTCACACGCGCCTGGTTGCGCGATTGCGCATCAGCCGCTCCGGCGACACCTGCAACGGTGATAGCTGCGAGGGCACTGGCAAGAATAAAACGCATCTTCATGTTTTAACTCCGTGATTACTGAGCCCGACGCCCTTTGCATCGAAGCTGGAAAACACCCTAGCGAGCCCGACCTGATCGATTACTGAGTGCGATGTTCAGACAGAGTTCAGCAAAATGAATGGTTTAGACCGGCAACACGCGATCAAAAAAAGGGACCCGCAAGCGGGTCCCGAGCTGTCGAAGGAGAAATCCATGAAACTCTGCCAGGGCGCTACTGACGCGAGCCGACCCAGCCAAGATTGACCGGCGGCCGGGAGACAGGTCCGGCAATCCCGGCATGGCTCTGCACCAGTTCGACCTGATTGGTCCGACAGGTCAGATTGCCATAGCGATCGAAAATCTGCAGGACACCGTTAAGACGGTAGATCTCTCGACCCTGGCGCACGGTCTGGGCGCGGTGCATTTCAATAAAATCGCTCGGATGGGCAGCTGTACGCGACATCAGATAGGCACGGGCAATCAGCGTCTCGCGGTCCCTGTGGCCGGTGAAATCTCCCGCCATGCGCAAGAGCACATCATTGGAATCATTGCCGCGGCGAACGGTCAGCCGATAGGAGCCTGACTGGCCGGGGCCCGCCTTGATGAACATCGCCCCGGTCATTGAGCGATCATAATATTGCATTCCGCAATCGGCACCGTCGCGCAGCGGCACCCCCGTGATCTGGGCTTCGGCAATCGACGCCACAGAAAATGCGGTCATGACAGCCGCCAGCGCGGCCTTGAGGGCAGTCGGTCGAAAATGGCGCATGGGATGTCCTTCCCGTTGAAAACTGCGATCAGGTCTAGCTCATGGGAGTTGAGCCAAAGCTGACCGCAGCATTCATGCGCCGTTCAAACTCGCGCTAGCCTTCCATCTCTTCCAGCGTCTTGCCGCGGGTCTCCATGACCCGGGTGATGACAAACCAGACGGAGATGGCAGCAAAGGCAGTGTAGATGCCATAGGCACCGGCCAGACCGATCGAGCCGAGCATGATCGGGAAGGTCATGGTGATCGCGAAGTTCGATCCCCACTGGAACAGCCCTGCCACGGCAAGACCGGAACCCCGGATTTGATTCGGGAACATCTCGCCCAGCATGACCCACATGACCGGACCCCATGAGAAGTTGAAGAACATCACATAGGCATTCGCAGCGATCAGTGCTGTAAGGCCCATCGTATCTGACAGATCCAGAGCGCCGCCTTCGAGGAGAGAGCCCGTGGAGAAGGCGTAAGCGGCAATACCCAGCGTCACCGTCATGCCGATAGAGCCGATGATCAGCAAAGGCTTGCGGCCGATCCGGTCGATCAGGACGAGCGCGATTGCGACTGCGGCGATGGACAGGCCACCCGACAGGACATTGGTCAGCAAAGCATCATTCTCGGTAAAGCCTGCAGCCTGCCAAAGTACGGCGCCATAGTAGAAAATTACGTTGATACCCACCAGCTGCTGGAATGTGGCCAGACCAATACCCACCCAGACAATCGGCCGAATACGCTTGGCGACCGGGTCAATCAGATCGGTCAGGCGAGGCTGATGGTCAGCGGCCAGGGAGGCCTTGATGTCCTTGACCATCTTTTCGGATGAGGCAGTACCGAACAGCTTGCCCAGGACCTGACCCGCCTGGTCAGTCTTGCCCTTGAGAACCAGGAAGCGCGGGCTTTCGGGAATCAGGAAGAGGGTGACCAGGAAAACCACAGCCGGGATCAGCTCCATCCAGAACATCCAGCGCCAAGTCTCAAAACCGAGCCAGAATTCAGCAGTCGACCCGCCCGCAATATTGGCGAGAGAGTAATTCGACAGGAAGGACATGAAGAGGCCGAGAATGATCGCGACCTGCTGGATCGTGGTCAGACGGCCGCGCAGATGAGCCGGCGCGATCTCGGAGATATAAGCGGGCGCCATGACACTCGCAGCACCCACAGCCAGACCGCCCAGAATTCGATAGATGACGAATTCCAGCGAACCGCTGGCGACGCCTGAGCCCCAGGCCGAGATGATGAAAAAGACTGCGGCGACGATCAGCAGTGTACGACGACCAAAGAGGTCGGCCATACGGCCGGCCAGCAAGGCGCCAACGGCACAGCCAAGCAACATGGAGGCGACATTGAAGCCCGTACCGACATCCTCGGAATTGAAGGCCGTACGCAAGCCATCAACCGTTCCGTTGATCACGCCGCTATCATAGCCGAACAAAAATCCACCAATCGTCGCGACAATCGCGATGGTGAGGATGTAGCCGAAATTATACTGAGGGGCCGCGTCCGCGGCCTGGTTTTGCTCTGTCATACTGCTCCCCGAGTACGCGATTCATCGCGCCATAATGATTGTTACGGCTAACATTGCGGATGATCGACTGGAGAGCAAGGCCAAACTGGCGCTGACAATCAGACCCGGACTGCCATCCTGGACGCATGGGGCCGGCGGATACCCGTGAGATAAAGGGAAATTGGTGCGGGCGGCCGGACTTGAACCGGCACGACCTTGCGGTCGGCAGATTTTAAGTC
>JBELMP010000042.1:0-16264 GCA_042095695.1 Maricaulis sp.
CCCTTTTTCAAGGTCAGCTTCGCCATGTTGGCCATAGCGCAATAGAAAACGGCGGAGCCATGGCCCCGCCGTTTGATCTTGTCACGCCATTGCGATTGCTCAGGCGGAGGATTTGGACGCGGCCAGCGGCGGGTCGATGCTGGACACTGAGGAACTGCTGCTGGACGAAGACTTGTTCGCAGCCAGCGGCGGTGTGTCAGTCGATTTGCTGCTTGATTTCGACGTGTCCGAAGAGGTTTCGCTCAGCGGGTCTGAAGCATGGCGGCAATGGCCGTCAAAGAATGCACCGCTTTCGACAGACAGTGCGGCATGGACGATATCGCCCTCGATGCGTGCTGTGGAGGCCAGCTGAACCTGGCGCGCACGAACACTGCCGCTGACCCGGCCGCGAACCACGACTGTCTCTGCGTAGACTTCACCCTCGACCTTGGCTTCCTCGCCAATGATCAGGGAGCCGGCGCGGATATCGCCTTCGACAGTGCCGTCAAGCTGAACTTCGCCCTCGGACACGATGGAACCCGTGAGGACAAGATCCCCGGACAGGATGGAAGGAGCTTTCGATTTCATAGTCGTCCTTTTTGCCGGTGCGCTGGAAGATGGCATCGCTTCTGGGGTGGATGTGTCTTTATTACCCTTGTTGAACATATCGTCCCGCTCTCAATAAACGGTCCGGATCAAGTGCTGATCCATTGAACCAGATTTCGTAATGCAGGTGCGTCGCGGTGCTCCGCCCTGTGGACCCCATTCCCCCGATCTGCTGTCCCCGCTCGACACTGTCGCCCCGACGCACGGCAATCTCGTGCAAATGAGCGTAGCGTGTCACAAATCCATAGCCATGATCGATCTCGACCGTGCGACCATAGCCGCTGCGCCAGCCGGCGTAAATGACCTCGCCCGGGCCGGTTGCAATGATCGGTGCGCGACGATAGGCGCCGAAGTCGAGTCCGCGATGCTGCGTGGGTCGGCCATTGAACGGATCAATGCGAACGCCGAAGGGTGAGGTGCGACGGTGTGGTACGGATATCGGCACTCCGAAAGGACCATTCTCGGCGAATATTTCCAGTTCGCCGACTTCCAGCATACGCGCGGCGATCCGATTGACGCGGGAAGAGAAATGCCCGTCGATCTCGATCCCGCCGGAAAACGCGTTGGAGAAGCCGATAGGTTCAAACGGTCCGCCCTGCTCCTCGCCATCTCGCCCCTCGGCGATGACATCCTCAATGCTGAGACCGGTAAGTCGCAAAACGGCTCGAAGATTTTCCAGTCGCGCTTCGGTCGCGTCCTCGGCCTGGGCCAGAACATTATCCTGCTCGCCCAGCAAATAGGTGATCTGGTCTTCCGGGGCATCGGTCATTGCGGCGACGCTGACCAGGCTGTCGCGTGCTTCGCGCGGCGTCGGATCGGCGGGTGTCGCCGCCATCAGAACACGACCATCCTCGAGCGCCGGCGATGGTTCCATGTCCTGGCCGCTCAGCTGTTCGGCAAACTCGACAAGCTGGCGCAGAGTCTCGTGGCGCATCTGGAATTCATAGGCGGTCCGGTCGAATTCCTCCATCCGTGATTCCATGAAGGACAGCGCGGTGGCCTCATTGGCGCGGGCCTCAGCAACCATGCGATCGGCCGAGGCGCGGGTCGAATAGATTTCACGATCCTTCGCGGCCAGAGCGCGCCCGTGAAAGGCGACGGAGGCGGTTGTGAAACACAGCCAGCAGGCTAAAGCGGCCGCACCCAGCAATACACTGATCTGCAGCCCGGTTGAGATTGCAAAATACCGCACCTGACCATCGCTACGATGGTAGATCTGTCGGTCGGGAAACCAGCGTTGCGCCGTGCCCCACACTGCATCTTTAACGCTAGCGAACATGTCGCTTCTCGCTCAACTACGCTTACCCCAAGGCCCCGAAAGGATGTGACACAAAAACCGCACCATTATCAACAGTCAGGGATGCAAAACCTGCGCCTAGTTCGCCAATGGCGTGTAGAAAGTTTCAGGAAGTCCTGCAGTTTGTCTCGCATTAAAATTAAATGGGCGTTTCAATCCGCCGCGAAAATGCTCGCGGACCAAGGCCTGGTAATAGGTTTCCGGGTCGCGGTTTTCAGCGTTCGCGACCGCGATAAACCAGCGCGCGCCGGCCGCCACATGACCGATCTCCTCGTCATAGATGATCTGCAGCAATGCGGCACTTTCAGGGTCGGCGGCGCCATTCAGCCGGTCGATCATGCCGGGCGTGACATCTAGTCCGCGCGCTTCAAGGACCAGTGGAGCGACGGCCAGCCGGGCGGCGAGATCGTGCGATGTGGCCCGCGCGGCCTCCCATAGCCCACCATGTGCGGGCAGGTCGCCATAGCGCGCCCCGAGCGCATTCAGTCGATCCTCTATCAGGATGAAATGCCGGGCCTCGTCATCGCCCACACCAATCCAGTCGGATATAAAATTGCGGCGCTCGTCGTCGGGGATCCGCCGGTCTCCGCCAAACCGCATCACCATGTCGAAGGCGAGGTCGATCGCATTGAACTCAATATGAGCGATCGCATGCAGAAGCGCAGTGCGACCCTGCACGCTGTTGAGGCGCCGGCGGGGAACATCACCGGGTGGCACCAGCCCGGGGCGGTCCGGTCGAGCAGGATGATGATTACGGGGCGGTTCGGGCCAGGCGTTCAGGGAAAGTTGATACGTCCCCTGCGCCCATTCGGCGGCAACGCGGCGCGCTGCGGCGGCCTTTTCCCGCGGGGCGGCGGTGTCGAGGACCGATTGCGCGGCTTTGGCAATATCGCCCCGGGCTGCCATCAGCTCTGCAAGTCCTTGGCAGCGTCGAGGACTTCAGCGACATGGCCTTTGACTTTTACCTTGCGCCAGATTCTGGCGATCTTTCCCTCGCCATCGATCAGGAAGGTGGCCCGTTCAATGCCCATGTATTCGCGGCCATACATCTTCTTGAGCACCCAGACGCCATAGGCCTCACAGACGCCGGCCTCTTCATCGGATCCCAGGATCACACCCAGGGCGTGCTTGGCCTTGAACTTGTCGTGTTTGGCGACGCTGTCCTTCGAGACCCCGATTATGACTGTATTTGCCGCATCGAAGTCTGCTTTTGCTGCAGTGAAGTCTATGGCCTCGGTCGTGCAGCCCGGCGTATCGTCCTTGGGATAAAAATACAGCACGACCGATTTGCCTTTCAGGCTATCGAGTGTCACGGCATCGCCGCCATCGGTCGGCATGTTGAAAACCGGAGCCGTATCGCCAATTGCGAGTTCAGTCATGATGCTCTCCCTATTGCTGTCAGCGGGCTCTATTGCCGCGACAGGTAAATTGCGCGACATCGGACATTCGTCCAGTGTAAGACGGCAGATCGGGCAGGATAAATGCTGAAACGATCGCTCAAATGGAGCGTGATCTACATTCTCGAGGCGATCGCGGCCGTCTTGGCACTGTTGATTTTCGGTGTCGGCGCCTTGTTCTGGCGATTGTCTGCGGGGCCGATCGACCTTGATTTTCTAAGAGCAGACGCGCAATCGCTCATCGCCCAGACTTTTGAAGGTGACATTGTCGCGCTCGGCACCTTGCAGGCGGGTTATGACCGCGAGGCGCGTTCGGTCATTATAACCGCCAGCGATATTACTGTGGCGCAATCCGATGGCGAAGTGGTGACCCGGGCGCCGCGGATCGAGGTTGGATTTGCGCTCGGCGAATTGCTGTTTGCGCGCCTGGAACCGACCAGCGTGGTTATCAATGGCGGGTCTTTGTCAATTGTTCGCCGAGCCGATGGTGCTGTCGGTGCGGGGCTGGGCGGGGTAAGCCGCGTCGCAGCAACAGCGACTCTGCCCGAGCGGGGCGGCGATGATAGCGCATCGCTTTTTGCCCTGCTGCGCGAGCCCGCCTCCACGGACGCTGCACTGGGTCAAATTGCGACAATCGAGATTCGTGATGCTGCGGTCAGGATTGTTGATGAAATCTCCGGTATCGCCTGGCTGGTTGACCGGGCCGGGGTTGCCCTCGAGCGCAGCGAGACCCGTATTGTTCTGGATATCGAGGGGCGGCTCGCCACCGTATCCGGTTTCGCGAATCTTGACCTGCGCCTGCAGGCAGGCGCCCAGCTCGATTCCCTGCTCCTTCAGGCGCGCGTCGACAATCTGTCGCTGGCATCGGTCGCGCCCGATCAGGGGCCATTATCGGGTTTGCGGGCCCTGGATGCTCCGCTTCAATTCGATCTGGTCATGGATGCGGTCCAGGAATCGGGCATTCGCACCGCTTCGCTTGAACTGGATATTGGCGAGGGACGACTTTTGCTCGATGGCGAGGAGCGTCGTTTCGAGCGCGCGGGGCTGAGTCTGAGTTTTGATCCGGTACAAGCTGCGCTGGAAGTCACGCGCGGCGAGATCGTCTCGGAGGCTGCGGCGATCGAACTGACAGGACGAATCGATGAATTGGGCGGGTATCTCGGAGCTTTCCCGATGGAGGGCAGGTTCGATTTCGCGGCATCATCGGGTTTTGTCGATCTTGGTCCGGTATTCGAACGCCCACCGGCCTGGCAATCGCTTGTCCTGTCTGGCTCAGCCGATCTGGCGCAAAGACGCATTGTTTTCGATCAGCTGGTCGCTGGCCTGGATACTGTAACAGCCGAGCTGACGGGGGAGGCCTCCCTGTCGCAGGTCGAGGATGGGCGCTGGCTTCCCAATCTTCGGCTGTCCGGGCCGGTATTGGGCGATATTTCAGCGGAGACCGTGCTTGCCTACTGGCCTGTGGCCGCGGCGGATGGCGCCCGTCGCTGGGTTGAAAACGGCATTCTTGGAGGTCGTTTTTACAATGCCCGGCTGGACCTCGATCTTGACGCTGACTCCGTGGCCACTGGTCGCCTGGCCGATGAGCGCCTGAATCTCAGCTTTGAATTCGAGGATGCAACGGTTCGATACATTTCCACCATGACCCCGATTACCGAGGGGCGGGGACGCGCAACACTTTTCGGGAATGCCTTCGAGGTTGCGATGGAAAGCGGCCTTATCGGCGATATCGCGGTCTTTGACGGCTATGTCGATATCCCGCGGCTCAATCCGAAGGGCGCGATTGCGCGGTTCGGCGGCCGGGCCCGGGGGAGCGCAGCCTCCATTCTTGGGTTGATTGACGAGGAGCCGTTGGGCTTTCCGACCGAATACGGGATTGCCCCGGCCAGTGTAGGCGGCGAAGGTGAAGCCAGTTTTGAAATCCAGCGTGCCATGCTGACTTTTGTTCCGGCTGAGGAAATCGTTTTCTCGCTCGCGGGAGACTTTGAAGATGTTTCGCATCAGATTCCCAATACACCGCTGGAATTGACACAGGGGCGGGTTCGCATTGAGGCGGATGAGACCGGGCTGACCGCCTCGGGGCAGGCCATGCTGGCGGACACACCGGTAGAGATAGACTGGGCGGAGAATTTCCGGCGCGCCGATGGTGAAACGTCGACCCGGATCGAGCTGAACGCGCAGATCGGCGCCCGCGCGCTGGATTTGTTTGGGATCCCGGCGCGCCGCTATCTCAGCGGATCGATCGAGGTTGAGGCGACTGCGCGCTCAAATGGCTTCGATTTTCAGACTATCGATGTGGATGCCGATCTCACAGAGGCAATTCTGGAGGCTCCGGGATCGGTCTGGGTGAAGGAGGCCGGGGTGGCTGGCTATGCCGGTTTCACGGTCAGTCGCGATGCCGACCAAAATTATGCGATTGATGAAATTCTCGCCCAAACGGATGGCGTTGATGTGGCGGCGCAGGCCCGGATCTCGCCGCAGGGCCGATTGGTCGAGGCCTTGATCGATCAGCTTCATGTTGAAGGCTTTGTGGACCTGAGTGGCCGGTTCGCAGCGCCGCCGCAACCGGGATATCCCTTCACGGCCAGACTTTCGGGAGCCTATGTTGATGCTCGTGAAATCCTGCCTTACCTCAATAATATGCAACCGGGTAATGGCGGTGCCGACCTGCCGCTCTCGGTGACTTTCGATATCGGTCGGCTTTTGGTGTCCGAGTCTGAAGTGCTGCAGGACCTCAGCCTTGTATGGCGCAGTGAAGCGGCCGGGATCCGTGCTGTTTCCTTGTCGGGGCGGTCGGACGACGGACCGTTTTTTGCGACTTTCGGTGCCGAGGAGGAGGGAGGCGCGCGCGCCTTTCGCGTGGAGACCCAGTCCATTGAGGCCTTGTCCGCCCTGGTCGGACTTGACAGCTATGTTCGTGGCGGGCGCATGTCCGTGCTTGGCGAGGCACCGCCCCTCGGCGCTGCCGGAGCGCTGACGGCGCGGGTGGAAATCGGCGATATCACCCTCATCCGGGTGCCGGTACTGGCGCGTATTCTTGCCGCGGGGTCGTTCGAGGGGCTGGGTGCGCTGCTTAATGGTGATGGCATTCGCTTCCAGAGTCTCAATGCCGATATCTTGTTGGAGGACCGCGTGCTGACCCTGGCAGATGCTCAGGCCACCGGGTCTTCGCTTGGCGTCACAGCCAATGGCAGTGTTGATTTCGCCCAGCGCAATGTCGCCATCGATGGCAATCTCGCACCGTCCTACGTGCTCAATTCCTTCTTCGGCGAGCTGCCGGTGATCGGGGAGCTCCTGGTATCACGCCCGGGCGAGGGGCTGATCGGCATTACCTATTCGGTCGAAGGGCCGTTTGATTCTCTCACCGTCTTTGCGAACCCGCTTTCGGTCTTTGCACCCGGTGTATTTCGTCGGATTTTCGAGGGTACGGCTGCGGTGCGCGCTGAGCGTGATCGTGCCAACGAGCCGGTGGATGAAACCCCGCCAAGTATTCTGCCGCCCGAGATCCTGGATCAGCTGCAGGCGCGCGAGGCGACTGGCGCAGATCCGGAACCCTAGACTTAAACGGGCTTGGCCAGGGCGTGTCGCTTCTTGCCGATCGACAGCTTGATTGCCCCATCCTGAAGCAGGTCTGCGCTGGCCTTGGCATAAGGATCGGTCAAGGCCTGATCATTGACCTTGGCCGCGCCGGACTTCATGTGCCGCCGGACCTCGCCGTTCGAGCCAGCGAGACCGGCTTCGACAAACAGCGAGACCAGGGAGACTTCGCCACTGTCGAGATCTGTGAATTCGATTGTGGGCAGCCCTTCGCCCGCACCTCCCTGGGCGAAAGTCTGACGGGCTGTGTCCTCGGCTTCGCGCGCGGCGGTTTCGCCATGCAGCATGCGAGTTGTTTCATTGGCCAGCCTGATCTTGGCATCATTGATGGCGGCGCCTTCCAGCCCTTCCAGCGCTGCGATCTCGTCGAGGGGTAAGTCAGTGAACAGGCGCAGGAATTTGCCGACATCCGCGTCTTCGGTATTGCGCCAGAACTGCCAGTATTCATATGGGTTGAGCATGTCGTCATTGAGCCAGACCGCGCCCTCTGCCGTCTTGCCCATCTTGGCGCCTGATGCCGTGGTGATTAGCGGGGTCGTAAAAGCCGCGACCTCTTTTTGGTCCATGCGGCGGCACAGCTCGACACCATTGATGATATTGCCCCATTGATCGCCGCCGCCGAGTTGCAGCGTGCACTCATAGCGGCGATTAAGTTCCAGGAAATCAACGGCCTGGAGAAGCATGTAGTTGAACTCGAGGAAGGTAAGCGGCTGTTCGCGATCAAGGCGCATCTTCACCGATTCAAAAGTCATCATCCGATTGATGGTGAAGTGCGGACCGAATTTCCGCAGGAATTCCAGATAGCCGAATTCCGACAGCCATTCGTCATTATCGACAACAACCGCATCGGTTGGGCCATCGCCGATCGAGATCAGCTTCTTGAACGGTTTGAGGATGCCCGCCTTGTTGGCTTCGATCTGGTCCTCGCTGAGCATGGAGCGGGATTTGTCCTTGCCCGACGGGTCACCAATCTTGGTTGTGCCGCCGCCCAGCAGAATGATCGGCTTGTGGCCGGCTTTCTGCATCCGGCGCAGCATCATGATCTGGACCAGGGAGCCGACATGGAGGCTGGAAGCGGTCGCATCAAAGCCGATATAGCCGGTGACAATTCCTGCCTGAGCGCGCTGGTCCAGCGTCTCCAGATCCGTTGATTGGAAGTGATAGCCGCGCTCCACCAGGGTGCGCACGAGGTCAGACTTGTATTCACTCATGAAAGCTCTCCTGCTAGATCGCTTCTAGGTCGCAATTTGCCGCGAGAAAAGAGGGCCAGAACATGAAGCGTGTGATTGGTTTGATGAGCGGGACATCTCTCGACGGGGTGGATGCAGCCCTGATCGAGACTGATGGCGAAGCGATTTCCGCTTTCGGTGCCGGCGCGGAACGGGCCTATCATCCTGAAGAAAAATCGATTTTGCAGGAGGCTGTGCGACAGGCGCTGGCCTGGGGCTTCGCCGGGCCGCGCCCGGATTTTTCTGCCGCCGAAGCGGTATTGACCCGCACCCATGTCGAGGCGGTGCAGACGCTCGTAAAAGACGCCGGCCTCTCCTTGCAAGATATTGATCTGATTGGATTTCATGGGCAGACAGTGATTCATCAGGCACCGGTTCGTGATGCTCATGGCCAGACTTTGCAGATTGGTGATGGCCATGCCTTGGCGGCGGCGCTCGGGATTCCCGTGATCTATGACTTCCGCTCTGCAGATATGCGTGCGGGTGGCCAGGGTGCGCCCTTGGCGCCGCTTTACCATCAGGCGCTGGCGAATCGGGAAGGTATTGAAAAACTGGCCTTTCTAAATCTCGGCGGTGTGGCGAACGTAACCTGGCTTGAGGCCGGCAAGGATCCGATTGCCTTTGATACCGGTCCGGCGAATGGGCTGATCGATGCCTGGTGCGAGGAAATGGCCGGGCAAAGCCATGATTTCGATGGAAGACTCGCCTGTGCTGGCGAGGTTGACCAAGCCGCATTGAGGCGTCTGCTCAGTCACGACTTTTTCCCTCGCATGGCTCCCAAATCACTGGATCGTTGGGATTTTACCCTTGATCCGGTGCGTGATCTCTCGCTGGAGAATGGAGCTGCGACCCTGACCCGTTTTACGGCGCGTACGGTCGCCGATGCGCTGCGCATGGTTGGGCGCCCGGACCGGGTAATTGTGTCGGGTGGTGGACGAAAAAACCCCACACTTATGGGAATGATTGACGAGGAAATGCCCGGTGCAAGCGTCGCACCTGCCGAGGTTTTCGGTTGGCGCGGGGATTTGATCGAGGCGGAAGCCTTCGCCTGGCTGGCAGCCCGCGTCGAGCGTGGTCTGCCGACCAGCCTGCCATCAACGACCGGCGCTGGGAAACCGGTTTGCGGAGGATTGCGCGCTGATCCGGCATGAAAAAACCCCGGCCGTGGCCGGGGTTTCAGCAAGGTAATAGTACGCGTCTCAGCGCTTGCCGGTGATCGTGCGCTCGGAGCGTTCCTTCTCAACGATCGGCAGGCGTTCATCGAGATAGGTGTCGATCTTGTTTTCGAGCACTTCATGATGTTCGGAGAAGAGGTGATTGGCGTTGGGAATGATATCCCGGGTGATCTCTATGCCTTTCTGGACACGGATCTTGGACATGACGCGTTCCACATCATCGGGCGGGACGATCTTGTCGGCGCCGCCATTGATAATTATGCCTGAGGCCGGGCAGGGCGCCAGGAAGGTGAAATCATACATGTTCGTGGGCGGAGCAATGGAGATGAAGCCGGCGATCTCTGGACGCCGCATCAAGAGCTGCATCCCGATCCAGGCGCCGAAGGAATGGCCAGCCACCCAGCAGAAGCGCGCGCCGGAATTATACCCTTGAACCCAGTCAAGTACTGTCGCCGCATCGGACAATTCGCCCAGGCCTTGGTCATAGCTGCCCTGCGAGCGACCGACACCGCGGAAATTGAAGCGCAATGTCGCAAAATTCCGCTTGCGGAAATTATCATACATCATTTCGGAAATCGGATTTTCCATCGAGCCGCCGCCAAGCGGGTGGGCGTGGAGAATCAGGGCAACCGGTGCGGTTTCGTCTTCGCTCGGGCTATAGCGCCCTTCCAGACGGCCGGCCGGGCCGGGAATGATAACGTCGGGCATTCAGTTTGAGCCTTCTAGTTCCTGCAAGTGTCATTTTTGTCCGGTTGCGGCATTTGGTCCATTGCCTTGGCGCAGGGCAGACCACATATACCCGAGTGTGTTAGTCAGGTATTAGGTGGCGCCTTGCGATCCGGCTGGGTGTTGTCCGCCCCGAAGCTGCGCGTCTTAGCATGATCATGCCCGAAGATGCGAGCGTTTAAGGAGGTAAAGGCATGAAGCTTAGCACTAAGGGCCGCTATGCGGTCATGGCCATGGCCGATCTGGCAGATGCCACGAATGACGGTCCGGTGACCCTCAGCGATATCGCATCGCGCCAGTCAATTTCCCTGTCCTATCTTGAACAGCTCTTCGCAAAACTGCGGCGCGCCGAGATTGTGGCGAGCATTCGCGGCCCGGGCGGCGGCTATAAGCTTGGCCGCGAGGCGGCGGAAATCCGCGTCTCCGATATCATCATGGCTGTGGACGAACCGCTCCGCGCGACGCGCTGCTCAGAAGCCAAGGGCTGTTTGAAGGATGGGCGTCGCTGCATCACCCATGATCTCTGGGACGAGCTGTCGCGTCACATCTATCTCTTCCTCAACTCCATCTCCCTGGAAGATGTGCTTGAAAAACGGGTTATGGGGGCTGCCACGGGTGCCCTCCAAATGCTCGACCGGCCGGCGGCGGCGGAGTAGTCGTGAGCCCGCAAGCGCGCATCTATCTTGATCATAATGCGTCAACGCAGATCCGCCCCTCGGTGATCGCGCTGATGGCTGATGTCATGGCAGATGCGGGTAATCCGTCTTCGGTACATGGTCATGGCCAGTCCGCCCGCAAGCATGTGGAAACCGCCAGACGGCAGGTGTCCAAGGCGCTGTGTGTGCGCGCCGAAGATGTCGTCTTTACAGGGGGCGGTACCGAGGCCCTCAATCTCGCCCTGACAAGCGTGATCAAGGCGGGCGGCGCGGCGCGCCTGATTGTTTCCGCGATCGAGCATGAAGCGGTTGCTGAAACCGCCATCGCATCAGGTCTGCCTGTCGATATCATGCCGGTCACCGATCAGGGCGTGGCAGACCTCTCCTGGCTGGAAACCCGACTGGCGGACTGGGGTGCGGCCGATGGCCGGCCCGTGCTCGCCCTTATGCTGGCGAATAATGAGATGGGGACTATCCAGCCGGTTGCTGAAGCCGGCAGGATGATCAAGGCCCGCGACGGCCTGATGATCGTCGATGCGGTCCAGTCTGCGGGAAAAATACCGGTCGATTTCGCGGCCCTGGGTGCGGACTATCTGGCGATCGCCGCCCATAAATTTGGCGGCCCGCAGGGCGTGGGGGCTCTCTTGGCCAGCTGCGATGCGCCGATGAGCCGGCATAATCACGGTGGCGGGCAGGAAAAGGGGCGCCGTTCCGGCACGCTCAATGTTGCAGGTATTGCCGGGCTTGGACTGGCCCTGGAAGAGGCGGTCAGCGGGCTGGATGCATTTGCCCGCTTGGCGCACGGACGCGATACGATTATTGCGGCGCTCAAGGCGCAGGCGCCGGAGGTTCTGATCCTGGGTGAAGGCGCGCCGCGCCTGCCCAATACAATTGCTCTGGCCATGCCGGGCTGGCGCGGAGAGACCCAGGTCCTGGCCCTCGATCTGGCCGGGATCTCAATCTCTGCCGGTGCAGCCTGTTCCTCGGGCAAGGCCAAGGCCTCCAAGCTGGGCACAGCGCTGGGCCTGCCGGCGGCGAGCTCGGATGGTGTGATCCGCATCAGCCTGGGCTGGACGACGACGGATGATGATGTAGCAGCACTGATCAAGGCCTGGAGCGAGGCCTATCAGCGCGCCAAACCGAGTATCAAGGAGACGGCCTGATCATGGCGGCCACGAAAGAAACCATCGAAGACGTCAAACAGCTTGAAGCCGACAAGTACAAGTACGGTTTCACCACTGATGTCGAAACCGAACTGGCACCGAAAGGATTGTCGGAAGAGGTGGTGCGTTACATCTCGGCGCAGAAGGAAGAGCCTGACTGGATGCTGGACTGGCGTCTGGAGGCTTTTCGTCGACTGCAGGAAATGGAAGAGCCGAAATGGGCAAAGGTCCATTACCCGGCGATCGATTACCAGGACATCTACTATTTCGCCGCGCCCAAGGCCGGTGCGAAATATGACTCCATCGAGGATGTGCCCGAGGAAATCCTCAAGGATTTCGAGAAGCTCGGCATCCCCCTGAAGGAACAGGAAGTGTTGCTCGGCGTTGCCGGTGCGGCGGAAAGCGCGGCGGCGGCGCGCGAGACCCCGAAAGTGGCTGTCGATGCGGTTTTTGACTCGGTCTCTGTGGTCACGACATTCAAGGAAGAATTGGCGAAGGCCGGGGTGATCTTCTGCTCGATTTCCGAGGCCATGCACGATCATCCGGAACTGGTGAAGGCGTATCTCGGCTCGGTTGTTCCAGCGACGGATAACTATTTTGCCACTTTGAATTCAGCGGTCTTCTCAGACGGATCCTTTGTCTACATCCCCAAGGGGGTCCGCTGTCCGATGGAATTGTCGACCTATTTCCGGATGAATGCCGAGAATACCGGTCAGTTCGAGCGGACGCTGATCATCGCGGACGAGGGCGCTTACTGTTCCTATCTGGAAGGCTGCACCGCGCCCATGCGCGATGAGAACCAGCTTCATGCGGCCGTCGTCGAGCTGGTGGCGCTGGATGATGCGGAGATCAAGTATTCCACGGTCCAGAATTGGTGGCCGGGCGATGAGAATGGCAAGGGCGGTGTCTATAACTTTGTGACCAAGCGGGGGGATTGCCGGGGTAAAAACTCCAAGATCTCCTGGACCCAGGTCGAGACCGGTTCGGCGATTACCTGGAAATACCCGTCCTGCGTCCTGCGCGGAGAGAATTCCCGTGGCGAATTCTATTCCATCGCCGTGACCAATGGCCATCAGCAGGCCGATACCGGCACCAAGATGATCCATCTGGGCAAGGGGTCGACAAGCCGCATCATTTCCAAGGGCATTTCTGCGGGCAAATCGGACCAGACCTATCGCGGCCTGGTCTCGGTCCATGCCAAGGCAGAGGGTGCGCGCAATTTCACCCAGTGCGACAGCCTGCTGATCGGTGACCAGTGCGGCGCCCACACTGTGCCCTATGTGGAATGCAAGACGCCCAAGGCCGTGCTCGAACACGAGGCGACGACGACCAAGCTGTCGGAAGACCAGCTTTTCTATGCCCGTCAGCGCGGGCTGGATGAGGAAGCCGCCACAGCCCTTCTGGTCAATGGTTTCGTCCGCGAAGTGCTGCAGGAATTGCCGATGGAGTTCGCGGTGGAAGCCCAGCAATTGCTCAAGGTCTCACTCGAGGGGAGTGTGGGATGATGAGCAAGGTGCATTTTGGCTTAGCTGGTGTCATTTCGACGGTATTGCTGGCAGCTTGTGGCGGCGGCGAAATTTCTGAACCCCTATCCTCTGTGCCTGGTGAGCAGTCCGAAGCGGTTACTTTCACGGCGCTCGAGCGACGACTGCTAGAGTACGGCGGGAATATTTCCTTCTGCGACGCCAACCTTAACGGAGACCAAGAAGACACTTGTTCGCTCTTCCTCGATGGCGAAGCGGTTTTGATTTTCGAAACAGAACGAGGTGAAGCCCTAGATGAATGGGGCGAAGCGGCGGATTTGCTAACCGTAACCATCATTTCGATGGCTGGTGAGACAGAGCAAGTCTTCGAAGAAGTTGTGGGCCGCACGTTCGAGGGGGCGAGTTTAGAGGATGTCGGCGGGGATGGCGCTTTGGAGCTCCTGATCCCGACCTATACCGGTAATGTGAACACGACCTGGCGCGTCTGGCAGCAGATCGACGGCCGCTTCCATTTCGCCGGCGAAGTCAGCGGCTTTGGGTTACGGTACGACGGTGAGACAGGTTTTACTGCGGTTACTAATCGAGGAAGCGCTGTCACTTATTTCTATGAGGCCTACCATCTAAATGAGACCGGGTTTTCATGGGCTTACACGCTTGGTTCCGATATTCACGAGATGCGATGTTCGTTCGAAGAAGGGCCAGCCTTTAGCGAGAGTACACGTAGCGCAGCCGATATCATCGCGGCCTGCGAAGCCGGAATGGGAGAAGAATAATGCTGAAAATCAATGATCTCCACTGCAAGGTCGACGCTCAGGACGGAACTGAAAAGCCGATCCTCAAGGGGCTGTCCCTCGAGATTCCCGCGGGTGAGGTCCATGCGATCATGGGTCCTAACGGTTCGGGTAAATCGACCTTGTCCTATGCGCTGACCGGTCGGGATGGATATGAGATTTCCGGTGGTTCCATGGCCTTTCTGGGCGAGGATCTTGGCGATCTGGAACCGGAAGAGCGCGCAGCAATGGGCCTCTATCTGTCCTTTCAGTATCCTGTTGAGATTCCGGGTGTGCCGACACTGACTTTCCTCAAGGAGGCGCTCAATGCCCAGCGGGTCGCGCGCGGCGAGGGCGAGATGTCGGCGCCGGACTTCATGAAGTTCGCCCGGGCCCAGGCAAAGGCACTGGGCGTGTCGATGGACATGCTCAAACGCCCGGTCAATGTCGGCTTTTCCGGCGGTGAGAAAAAGCGGATGGAGATCCTCCAGGCGCTCATCCTGGAACCGAAATTCCTCATTCTCGACGAGACGGATTCCGGCCTGGATATTGACGCGCTGAAAACCGTGGCAGAAGGCGTCAACACGCTGCGCGCGCCTGAGCGTGGCATGCTGGTCATCACGCACTATCAGCGCCTGCTCGACTATATCAAACCGGATGTGGTCCACGTCATGGCCGATGGCCGGATCCTGAAATCAGGGGGTCCGGAGCTTGCGCATGAGCTGGAAGCCGAAGGCTATGACAAATATCTCACCGAGGTGGCCTGATGGGCGTGTTGTCTCATACACCGGCGGAAAAAACGCTAATCGACCTGCTGGACGGTGCCGAGGACTGGCGCGCTGCGGCGCGCGACGCGGTGATCAAGTTCGGTCTTCCGACCAGGCGCGCCGAGGCGTGGAAGTGGTCGGATCTGCGCCGCGCGACCCAGGGTGTGGAGACACCGGGGCAGGCAGGCTACCGGCTCGATGGCGCAGCGATCGGTCCACAGGTCAGCCTCGGGGCCGGCGAAGTCCTGATGCTCGATCTCACCGCATCTGCCGGCGTTGGTGTCGCAGACCTGCATGTTACAATTCCTGCCGGGCAGACAGCGCGTCTGATCGAGCGCCAGTCCATGGCAGCGGGAAGTTTTGCGACTGTGCGTTTGGAGATTGCTCTGGGCGAAGGCGCCAAGCTTGAACGGGTTGTTATCTCCGATATTGACGCGGCGGCCGTGGCCGCACTTCGGACACGGGTGAACGTGGCCAAGGGCGCAACTTACACCCAGGCGGTGCTCGCCTTCGGGTCCAAACTCTCCCGCCATGAGACTCATATTTCCCATGCCGGCGAGGGGGCTGAGGTCAATCTCGGCGGCGTCTATCTGCTTGATGAAGGCCGTCATGCGGATTTCACCTCGACGGTTACCCATACAGGTCCGGGCGGAGTAACGAAGCAATTGGTCAAAGGCGCAGCCATGGCGCATGCCCAGGGCGTCTTCCAGGGCAAGTTCAAGGTCGAGCAGGCGGCGCAGCAGACCGATGCCAAGATGACCCATCGCGCCTTGATGCTGTCGGACCGGGCGGAAATTGATGCCAAGCCGGAGCTGGAAATCTACGCCGATGATGTTCAGTGCGCCCACGGTAATGCGCTCGGTGCGATCGATGAGACGGCGCTCTTCTACATGCGTCAGCGCGGCTTGCCGGAAGCCAAGGCCCGCGCCTTGTTGATCGAGAGCTTTCTTGCCGAACCGCTTATGCTGATTGCAGATGACAGCCTGCGTGAGGAGGTGATTGGCCTTCTGCACAGCCGGCTGGGAGAGATTGCATGACCGTCATGACCACCAAACTCCCGCTCGATATCAGCGCCATTCGCGCCGAGTTCCCGATTTTTGAACGTGAGATCAATGGCAAGCCCCTGGTCTATCTCGATACTGCCGCCTCCGCGCAAAAGCCTGAATTCGTGATCGAAAGCCTGGCCGGCGTCTATCGCGCGCAATACGCCAATGTGCATCGAGGCCTGCATACGCTTGCCAATGAGACAACCGAGGCTTTCGAGGCTGCACGCGAGGATGTGCGCCGCTTCCTCAACGCGCCCTCGACGGATCAGATTGTCTTCACCCGAGGAACAACAGAGGCGATTAATCTTCTCGCCGCCAGCTTCGGACAATTGCTGGAAGCCGGTGACGAGATCATCATCTCAGAGGCTGAGC
>JBELMP010000043.1:0-16230 GCA_042095695.1 Maricaulis sp.
GATCTGCCGCGAAGTGCTGGGCGACGCCTATGGCGCGATGCGTTTCATCGACACCGGCCGGGGCGAACAGTCTGCCGATCCGGCGTCTCTGGGCGATGTCATTCTGGCCCGCAAGGATGTCGGCACCAGCTATCATGTCGCAGTGGTCCATGATGATGGCTTGCAGGGCATCACCCACATCATCCGCGGCGAGGATTTGCGCGAGGTGACGCTGCTGCACGTGCTTTTGCAGACCCTGCTGGATTACCCGGTACCGGCCTATACGCATCACCGCCTGCTGCTGGATGAAAACGGCAAACGCTTTGCCAAGCGCGACAAGGCGGCGACACTTGGCGAAATGCGCGCGGCCGGGCTGTCGGCTGATGCGGTTCGAGCGCGCTTTCGCTAACGCCGGCCCGCAAGGCGTTCGGGGATTTCGATGGTCTCGTACACCCGGGTCAGCTGCCCGTCCCGCCAGGCATATTCGCGCACTAATATGTTGGATTGTCTGGGGTCGCCGCGATTGAGCTCACGGACACGGAAACGCGCCTCGGCATAATGCGCGAAGGCCTCGATTGAGTTACCGGACATGAGCGGGATGACCGACCAGCCCTCCTCGGTCGACAGGATGACCGGGTAGGAACAGGTCGCGATGCCGCAGAAATAAGCAGAAGAGACCGTGTTGGACGGGGCCGAACAGCCGAGCTGGCGCGTATCGATCGCATAATCCATTCGCCCGTCGCGATTGATATCAATCTCCGCGCGCGGCGCATGGCTGACCGCCATCACACTGCAACGCAGTTCACCGCTACCCAGCTCTGAGGCGTATCGGGTAAAGGCCTGGGCGGCTTCGCGCGGCAGCCGGTCTTCGGGAAGATTCATTACAGGGCTGGGTCCGCAGGCAGCCAGGCTGCCCGCCGCCCACAAGAGCAAAATTCTCATCTCGGCGTCCACACACGACGCCCCCCGGGAAAAGGAAAGTAAAGCAAATGCCGGTGATGTCACATTACAAGTCGGCAGAGTCCTTAAACGAACGCCTACCGCATAAGTTAAAAGCCAAGCTTGTTGGCCTCTGCGACTCATTGGCAAATACATCAGAACTTGCGGTGATCAAGGAATCAGAGTGCGCGACTGGACTTTCAAACTCGATGCCAACCAGAAACTGTTCCAAGACTACCTCTCAGTCATAGCAGATGGGCATTGCGCCAATCTTGCGACCAGGGACGAGTTCAAGCGGACGGTACTGGCCGCGCTGCCGAAATCAGCCTCGCTATATATAGAGCGATTACTGATGCAGAGTTTTGACCTCCATCGACATCATCTCGGCTTCAATCGCCTTCAGGGTACACTTTATTATCCGCGACTTCTTGCCATGCCGCTGATGCGCAAGCATCAGATCGCGCATTGCCATAGCGAGGCGAGCGAACTTCTGCCCATGACACGCCCGCTGGGGCTGAAGATCATCGCCCTGACCCGTGACCTGTTTGACGTGATTGTCAGCCGCCGGGACATGCTGGCCTTTGACAAGCGCGCACGCCAGCTCTCCCCGGCGGCGGTCGATAGATTCCTGGCCGGCGATGACGAATACCAGATTGATGTCATTCTCGATCTTTTCGCGACCCGCTATCTCGCCTTCATCGCCTCCTGGTGGGCCGAGCGCGACAGTCCCGATGTCTGCCATATCCGATTTGAGGACATGTATGCGGGCGAAGCGGCGCTTGTGCGACGGATTGCGGACTTCATCGGCCGGCCCTTCAAGCCGGAGGCCTATGCCAAGGCCGCGCAGCAAAAGGGGCAGGTGAATTTTCACAAGGGCGTCCCCGGTCGTGGCGAGGCGTTGAATGCACGCCAGCGCCGGCGGATATTCGACATGGCGGAGCGCTTCGCCCTGCCAGTAGAAGCCTATCTCGCCAAGATCCCGGCAGAGTTCGACACGGTCACGTCAGCATAACGGCTTCACACAATCGGCGGCGCTCGCTATTAGGCTTTTATGTTCTTGCGGGACCTTTGGTATTTCGGAGCGCTGTCGAGCGAGCTCAAACCGGGTCAGCACCTCCACCGGGAGCTGCTGGGCCGCCCGATTTTGTTCGGCCGAGATCATCAGGGCCGCGCCTATGCGCTACGGGACATCTGCCCGCATCGCGGCATTCTTCTCTCCCAAGGCGAGGTGCAGAACCATGATGGCGAGACCCAGGTGGAATGCCCCTATCATGGATGGCGTTTTCGTACTGACGGTTCCTGCGCGGCGATTCCTTCGCTGACCGGCGACCAGGCCGAGGCGATGGATCTGACCAAGATCCGCACGAGGGCCTTTCCGGTGCATGAGGACCAGGGTCTGATCTGGATCTACTACGCCGAGGAAGAGGACGCGGAACCGATCATGGATCCGCCCCGGATTGATCTGCCCGCGGGTGCGCAGCCGCGCATGGTGGTCCGCGACATCTTCAACTGTCATGTCGATCATGCGGTGATCGGACTGATGGACCCGGCGCATATTCCCTATATTCATCGCCAGTGGTGGTGGCGCACCGCCGCCTCGGTGAAGGAGAAGGAAAAGGATTTCGGACCCGTCGAGCGCGGCTTTTCCATGCTGCCGCACACCCCGTCCTCCAATTCCTTTCTCTATAAATTCCTGGGCAAGGACCGGTCGACTGAAATCCGCTTCCAGCTGCCAGGCCTGCGAACCGAATATGTGCAGGCCGATGGCAAGCATTTCACCGGCTTCACCGCGGTAACGCCGACCAATGAGAATTCGACGGCAATCACGATCGTCGTCTACTGGAACCACCCATTGCTCAATATCGTGCCGAAAGCGCTGCTGCGCAAAGGGATCACAACCTTTGTCGGGCAGGACCGAGATGCCGTGAATGCGCAACAAGTCGGGCTCGCCTATGACCCCAAGCTGATGCTTATTCATGACAGTGATGTGCAGGCGAAATGGTATTATGCGCTGAAGCGGGAATGGACCAAGCATCGCGAGACCGGCGCCCCCTTCAACAATCCGGTCAAACCCGCGAAACTGCGCTGGCGCAGCTAGACCGCACAATGGTCGCATGGACGCGGCTGTGGCAGAGGATTATATCCCGCGCATGCTTACTATCCTGAACGGCCTGCTCTACATTTCCATGATCGCCCTTGTCGGCGTGCTCGGCTTTGGCATCTATAATCTCTATCGCACGGACCAGGGCGCCCGCTCACGCTCCAACCAGCTGATGCGCATGCGCGTTGTTGTCCAGGCGATCGCCATCCTTATCCTGATGGGCATCGCCTATTTCCAAGCGCGCGGTGGCTAGGCATGGTCCGCCTTACCAAGATCTACACACGGACGGGCGATGCGGGCAAAACGCGGCTAGGCGACATGTCCGAAACGGATAAGTTCGATCCGCGTGTGGAAGCCTATGGTGATGTGGATGAGGCCAATTCGGCGATCGGCGTTGCGCGCACGGCGCTGACCGGAACGGAACTCGATCACATTCTCGCGCGGGTGCAGAATGACATGTTCGATCTGGGCGCTGATCTTTGCGTGCCCGAGAGCGATGAGCCACCGGAGTGGGAACCGCTCCGCGTGAGGGCTGAACAAGTTGATCAGCTGGAAGCAGATATCGACACTCTCAATGCCCGGCTGGAACCGCTCAACTCCTTCATCCTCCCGGCCGGTAGCGATGCCTCCGCACGACTACATTTGGCGCGCACCATTGCCCGGCGGGCTGAACGCAAGACTGCCCTGCTGGCCGCGACGAGTGAGCGGCTAAATCCCGAGGCCCTGAAATATCTCAACCGCCTGTCCGATCTGCTCTTTGTCATGGCCCGCATCGCCAATGATGAAGGTCGGGACGACGTGCTCTGGGTCCCCGGCGGTCAGCGCTGAGCCTCAATAAGGCATTCCCGGAAACATTCTTTCCTGGCCGGAAAGACCGAATTAACGCATTGGACCTCGAAAAGCTGACGATTGCGATTATGTCTAGCTGCGACATCACAACGCAGCTGGAGACAGTAATGATCCGTTCCCTCCTCGCGGCCGCACCGGTCGCCTTCCTGGCCGCTACTGCTGCAATCGCAGAGCCGGTCAATTATGAATTTGACAAGACGCACACCGTGATCCGGGCCTCCTGGGACCATCAGGGTTATGCGACCATGTCGATGGAATTCACCGATTATGACGGCACGCTCGCCCTCGATTTCGACACGCCGTCCAATTCCACCGTCGACGTGACCTTCAACATTTCCGGCGGTTTCTGGGTCGGTGCCAATCAGGACCGCTTTATTGGTCATCTGAATTCAGCCGATCTTTTCAACACCGAAGCCTTCCCGACCGCGCAATTCGTGGCGACTGCCTTCGAGACGGAAGATGGTGAGACCGGCGTAATGACCGGCGATCTGACCCTCTTGGGCAATACCGGCCCGGTCAGCCTCGATGTGACCCTGAACCAAACCGGCGAAACCCGCGATGGCAGCACCAAGCGCGGCTTCACCGCCACCGGCACCATCCTGCGCTCGCAATGGGGCATGGGTTATGCCGTCCCCTTCGTGTCCGACGAAATTGAGCTCTTCATTTCGACCGAGCTCGTCGCCGAGTAGGCGATTTCATCGGCCCACCGATGATAGAAGAATTGAGGGCGTATCCAGTCGGATGCGCCCTTTTTTCTATTGCGCCTGCCCGCCCGGTTGCGACCAATTGACAGCTTACGTCAACGTAAACGGCAACTCTTATTGACTTCACCCCCTCGCCCGGGCAATTTCCCGGCCTAATCTTAGAAGACGCGCACTGTCCGCGCGCGGAAATTCGGAGCCCCGGCATGAAGATTCTCGTCCCCGTCAAACGGGTCGTTGATTACAACGTGAAGGTCCGTGTGAAGCCCGACCAGACGGGTGTCGACCTCGCGAACGTAAAAATGTCCATGAACCCTTTCTGCGAAATCGCTGTCGAAGAAGCGATCCGCCTGAAAGAAAAGGGTGTCGCCAGCGAGATCGTCGTTGTCTCGGTTGGTCCTGCACAGGCACAGGAGACCCTGCGAACCGCTCTCGCCATGGGCGCGGACCGCGGCATTCTTGTCCAGACCGATGACACGGTCGAACCCCTCGCTGTCGCCAAAATCCTCAAGGCCATCGCTGGCGAAGAGAATCCGGACATTGTGCTGCTCGGCAAGCAGGCGATCGATGATGATGCCAACCAGACCGGCCAGATGCTGGCCGCGCTGCTGGACTGGCCCCAGGGCACGTTCGCATCGGAAGTCGAAATGGGCGACGGCAAGGTCAATGTGACCCGCGAGATCGATGGCGGCCTGCAGACGGTCGCACTCGAACTGCCGGCCGTGATCACCACGGATCTGCGCCTGAACGAGCCGCGCTATGCTTCCCTGCCCAATATTATGAAAGCCAAGCGCAAGCCGATCGATACCAAGGCACCGGGCGATTACGGCGTTGATACTGCGCCACGCCTTGAAGTGCTGAAAGTGACTGAACCGGCCAAGCGTGAAGCGGGCATCAAGGTCGCGGACGTGGCCGAACTCGTGTCCAAGCTCAAAGACGAAGCGGGAGTGATCTAATGGCTGTCCTGGTTATTGCTGAACACGATAATTCCGCCCTCAATGATGCCACACGCGCAGTAGTGACGGCTGCCAAGGGTATTGGCGGCGATGTCCATGTCCTGGTCGCCGGCTCCGACGCCCAGGCGGTTGCAGATGCCGCTGCCAAGCTGGATGGCGTCTCCAAAGTCCTGCACGCGGAAGCCGACACCTTCGCCAAGCCGACGGCGGAAGCCCTGGACGCCCTGGTCACGCCGCTGATGGATAATTATGACGCGCTGCTGGCGGCGGCCACGACGACTGGCAAAAACTTCCTGCCGCGTGTTGCTGCCAAGCTGGACGTGATGCAGATTTCCGACATCACCGCCGTGGAAAGCGCCGACACCTTTGTGCGTCCGGTCTATGCCGGCAATGCGATGATGACGGTCAAATCCGGCGACGCGAAGAAAGTCATCACCGTTCGCCCGACAACCTTCGAGAAGGTCGGCGATGGTGGATCGGCGACGATTGAAGATCTCGGCGCGTCTTCCGGGCCGTTCAAGTCGGAATTCGTCTCCGAGGAATTGTCCAAGTCCGATCGCCCGGAACTGACTGCAGCGAAAATCGTCATCTCTGGCGGCCGCGGCATGCAATCTGGTGACAATTTCCATCTTCTGGACACGATCGCCGACAAGCTCGGCGCTGCCGTCGGCGCATCCCGCGCTGCTGTGGATGCCGGCTTCGTTCCGAATGACTACCAGGTCGGCCAGACCGGCAAGGTCGTCGCACCGGAACTCTACATCGCCGTCGGCATTTCCGGTGCCATCCAGCACCTCGCTGGCATGAAAGACTCCAAGGTCATCGTTGCGATCAACAAGGATGAAGAAGCGCCGATCTTCCAGGTTGCCGATTATGGCCTGGTTGCGGACCTTTTCACCGCCCTGCCGGAATTGTCCGAAGCCCTCGGCTAATCGCGGCATATTGCGAATTGAAAAGCCCGGCCGCATGGCCGGGCTTTTTGCGTTATGGCAACCGAAGGCCTATTGGGCCGGGGTGAGCTGACTGCGCATCGCGCGCAGATCGACAAGCTTGAAGTTCTGTCCGCCGCTGTCCTCTTCATCATCCTGGACAATGAAAACACCCTCGGGGAAGGCAGAGCCGAGATTGGCGGTCGAGATTTCCAGACCATCGGTATGGCTCGCAGCATCGAGCAGGCCGTCAACGATCGCAAAACGGCCAGCCGGCTCAGCGGTTTCGAGATCATAGGCCGCATAGCGATTGGCACTCTGGCTGGACACGACGAGCCATCCGCCGGTTACACCCTCGGCCAGGATGGCAACACCCTCGGCATCCGCGTGAAGATATGCGTTGTCGACCTCGGCAAAGAGGCTCAATTCGGTACCGGCATCAGGCTCAGCGCCAATGCTCCAGACGGCAACATTTTCCTCGGCGATATAGAGCATGCCGGTGCGGTCATCGGCGACACAGCCCTCGGTGATTGAACCGGTCGCAAAACGCCGGACTTCCTCGCCGGAGATCGTCCCTTCACCGTCATAGCGCAGCAATAGCTGCACCACCGTCCCGGGCTCCTTATCCGTCACGAAGGCATAAAAGGCGCCCGTCGATGAATGATAAAGACAGGCGCCATAAGGGTCGGTGAAGTCGGGCAGGTCAATCAGCGGCCAGGCTTCGATATCGCCAGTTTCGGCATCAATCAGGAAGACTGCCAGAGCATTATTGGTTCGCTCCGAGGCTATAGCGATATCGCGCGCTGGACCCGGTAGCGGGAAATCATACCGGACATCGACATTATTGACCTCACCAACTGGCAGGTGCTGGGCGATACTGCCGTCGAGATTGTAGGCGTAAAGGCCGGCCTGCTTGTCAGTCCCCAGCACCAGGCTCTGCTCGGGAACCGGAGACACCCAGACCGCCGGATCATCGGCCGCATCTCCATCGGACGCGACACGCTCGGTCTCAATCGCCGCTTCCAGCGGCATGGATGTATCGGTCATGCATGCCGTCAGCATCAAGCTGGCTGCAAATACTGGTGTGAAATGACGCATGATGGCCCCCTTGTGATCAATAGCGAGCGCGAGATTCCAAACTTTTGCGCGGATTGCGCGTGAAACTTTCGTAACAGTGTGATGCAATTTCGCAGCGTCACAAAATAGATACGCAATCGCAACACGCCCGACACGCAAACGTCATCGGAGTGTAACTGAAAGACATCATAGGGGTCCCGAACCGCGCCCGCCCTGGACGCGGCACGAAATCCGTTTTGGGGGATCTCATGAAGAAGACCATCGCAATGCTGGGCACGGCTTCCGTGCTGGCTCTCGCCGCTGCCACCGCCGCCCAGGCTGGTACTGTTTCTGGCCGTGTTACCGACGCCTCTGCATCCGTCGGCCTGCAGGGTGCCACCATTCGTGTCGTCGAGACCGGTGCGACCGCCGTCGCCGGCCGTGACGGCAGCTTCCGCATCGCCGGCCTGGATGCCGGCCAGTACACGCTGCGTGTCAGCTATGTCGGTGCAGACACGCGCGACATTCTGGTCTCGGTTCCTGCCGATGACGCGATGGTCACAACCGACATCGTCCTCGGTGATGATGTCGCCGTTCGCGAAAACATTCTGGTCATCGGCCAGCGCGGTGCCATCAATTCCGCACTCTCGCGCCAGCGCGCTGATGACGGTATCCTGACCGTCCTGTCCTCTGACGCGATCGGTCAGTTCCCGGACGAGAATGTCGCCGAAGCCGCGCGTCGCGCTGTTGGTATCAATGTTCTCAACGACCAGGGCGAAGGTCGCTTCGTCTCTGTTCGCGGCATCTCGCCGAACCTGGTCGCCGTTTCCGTCAACGGCGTTCGTCTGACCTCGCCGGAAGCCGAAGATCGCCAGGTTGGTCTGGACGTGATTGACGCTGATGCGCTCGACAATGTTGTAATCAACAAATCGCTCCTGCCGAACATGGATGGTGACGGCATCGGCGGTAATATCGAGATTGAAACCGCGTCCGGCCTGAATGCTGACGGCCTGCAGCTGCGCGGCCGTGTTGCGACGCTCTTCAACTCTCTGGAAGACGAGTTTGGCCTGCGCGGCTCCCTGAACTTCGCAGACAACTACATGGATGGCCGCTTCGGCGTTGCCGCTTCTGTCTCCTATCAGGAGCGCGTCTTCGGTTCGGAGAATATCGAAGTCGACGGCGGTTGGGATGAAGAAGATGGTGTCTACTTCCCCAAGGAGCTCGAACTGCGCGATTATCAGGTGACGCGCGAGCGCACCACGGTAGCCCTCAATTTCGACTATGATGTCAATGAGAACCTGAACCTGCACCTGCGCAACATGTATTCCGATTTCTCGGACCAGGAATACCGCTCTCGCATGGAAGTGAAGTATGAGGACGGCGATTTCGACGACGCCCTCTCTTCCGGTGACCTGGCCGTCTTCTCCTCGAGCGAATTTGGCGTTGATCGCGACGTCAAGGATCGTCTTGAGGTTCAGTCCATCTACGCCTCTGAGTTCGGCGGTGAATACTTCATGGGCGACACCACGGTCGACTTCTCCCTCTCCTATGTCTACGCCGAGGAAGAAGAGCCGAACCGTCTCGACACCGATTTCCAAGCCGAATTTGACAGCGGCGAAGTCTTCGGCGTCGACAGCACCGACCCGCTGCGTCCGGAAATCCGCTTTGGCGACAACTCCGACAGCAATGCTTTCTACAGCGGTTCGAACTACGAGCTGGACGGTTTCGAGTTCACCAATGGCATCTCGATCGACCGCGAATGGGCCGGTCAGTTCAATGTCCGTCACGACACCGACTGGTTCGATGCGCCGACCTTCATCCAGGGCGGCCTGCGCTTCCGCAACCGTACCAAGAAGTTCGATCTGGATCTGGAAATCTGGGAAGACGATAATGACGTCTTCGGCCTGACCCTGGCGGATTTCGAAACCCCGATTGAGTATGACCTCGCCAATATCGGCAATGTCGGCGACCCGCGCGCCATCCGTGACTTCTTCCTCAACAATCAGGGCCAGCTGGTTCTCGATGCCGGTGACTCGATCGTCGAAAGCCAGATCGCGGATTACGGCATGGAAGAGGATATCACTGCCGGTTACGTGATGGGCGGCGTTGATTACGGCGCACTGCGTATCGTTGGTGGTGTCCGCGTCGAGCAGACCGATGTGGAGACCTACGGGTATTCCTATAACGACATTCTCGGCACCATCACCCTGGTCGAGAATGCCGACGACTACACCGATGTCCTCCCGAGCGTGTCCGCACGTTGGGAAGCCAGCGAGAATGTGGTCGTTCGCGGCGCCTATTATGCCTCGCTGCAGCGCCCGAACCCGAATGAGTACGCACCGCGCGTCTTCATCGAAGATGATGATGGTGATGTGGTCGGCGAGTACGGCAATCCGGACCTGGAGCGCCTGGAAGCCCAGAATTTCGACGCCGGCATCGAATGGTATCCGAACAATGACAGCGTCTTCTCCATCGGTTACTTCTACAAGGATCTGGAGAACATCATCGGCGAGATCCAGTTCGAAAATGTCGTCGCTTTCGGAACCGCGTTTGACGAAGCCGATACTTTCGTGAACCTGCCGGAAGGCGAAGTCAGCGGTTGGGAATTCAACGCCCAGACCGGTCTTGACGATGTCCTGCCGTTCGAAGGCTTCCTGGTCGGCTTCAACTACACGATTGTCGACAGTGAAGCTGTCCTGGCTGACGGCCGCACCGTCTCCCTGCCGGGCCAGTCCGACACGGTCTACAACGCCATTCTCGGCTATGATAACGGCCCGTGGGACCTGCGCGCTGTTGTCACGCATCGCTCCGAGTTTCTCGATGAAATCCGCGGCGGCGCCGATGAGGATCGTTTCGTCCTCGAGCATACACAGCTCGACCTGTCTGGCCGCTATGCCTTCACCGACCACCTTCAGGCCTTTGTGGAGCTGAAGAATGTCGGCGACGAGCCTTTCGTGGCTGTGACCCGTCCGGACGGTACGGATCGCCTGGAACAGTTCGAGGAATACGGCTGGTCCACCGTTATGGGCATCCGCTTCACCTACTAAGCGGTTCCGCAACAACGTCGTTTTACCAGAAGCCCCCGGCCTGTTACGCAGGCCGGGGGTTTTCACATGTGATAGCGGATTCGTGTCAGAACCATCGCCAACACGTCATCCAACTGTCGCAATCTCCAATTAGTCAGGGCGTCGACCCGCTCCTCCCCGAGAGGGTTCTCCAGTTAGACATCCCTTCGAGCTGGAAATCACGAGCAACTGGCCGCCCCTTCGGGCGGCCTATTTTTTTACTTTGCCTTGCCGGGCCGGGCGCTCTCACAAGACCGCCCAGCAGCTAGTGGAAGCGGATCGCAGCCTCGACCAGGGCGATAGCGTCATCGCTATGCCATTCCGCCGGGCCATCAAGGCGTCCGACCTCGCGGCCCTGGCGGTCATAAAGCACGGTAAGCGGCAAACCGATCGCACCGGCCTGGGTCATGCTGTTAAAGGTCGCGTCATGGATGAGCGGCAGGGCATCCAGCTCCAGCCGTTCCATGAACAGGCGCGCATCCTCCATGCGTCGATCAAGGCTGACCGTGACCACCTGGAAGTCGGCACCGCCCAGCTCTGACTGCAGCGCATTCAGAGCCGGCATTTCCTCGACACAGGGCGCGCACCAGGTGGCCCAGAAATTCACCAGAATGACCTGGCCACGATAATCTGTGAGGGAAATCTCACGGCCATCGCCTGCGGTCATGACAACATCGGGCTGGGCCGGCGGTTCGGCGACCCGGGTGAAGGATCGCATCTCGCCACGGGCATAGCTGTCCAATGAGCCGGTGTCCGGGCTGTCCATCCCTGAAATCACCCAGTATAGGATGGTCCCAGCACCGAGCAGAAGCAGCGCGATGATGGCGATACTGATTGGTGATTTTTGCATGTCTAACCCCCGTAGGACCAAAATGACCGACGACAGCGACACATCATCCGCAGCCGCGACCAGCAGTATGTGGGGCGGGCGTTTCCAGTCCGGCCCCGACGCGGTCATGGAAGCCATCAATGCCTCCATCGACATCGATCAGCGCATGGCCGAGCAGGACATTCAGGGTTCGCTCGCTCATGCGGCAATGTTGGGCGCAACCGGCATCATTTCAAGCGAAGATGCGGCGGCAATACAGCGCGGACTGGAAACCGTACGCGAAGAAGTGCGGGCCGGCGGCCTGGCCTGGTCGACCGCGCTGGAAGATGTTCACATGAATGTCGAGGCCCGGCTGAAGGCGCTGATTGGTGAGCCGGCAGGCCGGCTTCACACTGCCCGGTCCCGCAATGACCAGGTGGCAACGGATTTTCGGCTTTGGCTGCGGGATGCCTGTGACCGGATCGACCTCGCCCTGTGTGCCTTTCAGTCCGCTCTTGTCGCCCAGGCCGAGAAACATGCCGATCAGGTCATGCCGGGCTTCACACATTTGCAGACCGCCCAGCCCGTCTCTCTGGGCCATCACCTGTTGAGCTATGTGGAGCTTGCCCAACGCGATCGCGGCCGGTTTGCCGATGCGCGCAAGCGATTGAATGAATCGCCTCTCGGCTGCGCGGCCCTGGCCGGCACCGCCTTTCCCATTGATCGCGAGATGACCGCCAGCGCGCTCGGTTTCGATCGCCCGATGACGAATTCGCTGGACGCCGTCGCCGCACGCGATTTTGCCCTTGAAGTCCTGTCTGCGGCGGCGATCTGCGCCGTCAACCTGTCGCGTCTTGCCGAGGAGATCGTCCTGTGGTGCACGCGCCGCTTCGGATTTGCCAGCCTGTCAGATGCCTGGTCGACCGGCTCCTCCATCATGCCGCAAAAGCGCAATCCCGATGCCGCCGAACTGGTGCGCGCCAAGCCGGGCCGGATCATCGGCTCGCTGACTGGACTGCTGACCGTAGTAAAAGGCCTGCCCCTCGCCTATTCCAAGGATTTGCAGGAAGACAAGGCGCCCACCTTTCAGGCGATTGATGATCTGGAACTGGCCCTGGCGGCCATGGCCGGGATGGCTGCCGACCTCACCTTTTATCCCGATGCGCTGGAGACTGCTGCCGGTGAAGCTTATTCCGATGCCACGGATCTGGCGGATTATGTTGTGCGCGAACTCGGCAAACCCTTCCGCGACGCCCATCATATCGCAGGGGCCATCGTCAAGGCCGCGGAAGCGCGTGGCGTACCGCTGAGCGAACTGCCATTGGCGGACATGCAGGCGGTTGAGAAAGCTATCGACGCGCGCGTATTTTCCGTGTTGAGTGCGAGAGCCTCCATGCACAGCCGGACCAGCCTGGGCGGCACCGCACCAGTTCGCGTGCGCGAACAGGTCGCCCGCTGGAAGGCAGAGTTGGAAGCGAACGGCGCAAATGGCGTTGCAAAAGGGTAAGCGGATGAAGCGATTGACGAGCCTTGCACTGGTAACACTGAGCGCGCTGACGATTTCTGCCTGCGGCCTGCGGGGCAGTCTTGAACGTCCCGACCCGCTGTGGGGCGATCCTGATGATTTCATCTCCGAAAGGGAGGCAGAGACCGCCACGCGCCCAACCGTCGAGGACGAGGAAGAGGACTCGCTCCTGGAAGAGGATTGGTAAACCTAATTAACGGCTTCCTCTGATCTGCTTGCCCAAAATGTAATGCAATGCGCGCTAGAGGTCGCGACGCAGCGTGCTAGGTTTGCCTCCATGCGCCGTTCCGCACGAATAATTGCCGGCATCGCCCTGCTCTGGGAAAGATCTGTCCCGCTCCTCTGGCCGACCCTGCTGGCGCTGGGCCTGTTCGCCCTGCTCGCCTTGCTGGGCCTGTGGGACATGATTGGCGATCCCTGGCGCGCGCTTGCGGCCGCCGCTGCAATCGCGACCGCGATTTGGCTGACCCGTCCCGGCCTGGCTGGATTTTCCTGGCCCGGCACCGAAGCGATAGCCCGACGGATCGAGGCGGATAGCGGCTTGACCGGCCGCCCGCATGAAGCGCTGGAGGATATCCCCTCAAAGGCCGATCCGAACGCCCGGGCGATCTGGGCTATTCACCGCCAACGCATGCAAGATCGCCTGCGCCAGGCCCGGGCGCACCGGCCCCGGGCGGCATGGCTGGCACTGGACCGGGCCGGTGTGCTGGGCGGCGGAGTTTTACTGCTCGTAACCGCATGGTTTCTGGCCGGACAGGAGGCACGGCCGCGCCTGGCTGAAGCCTTCAGCCTGCAGCCCCTGTCCGTTGATGGCGGCATTGTCAGCCTGGACACATGGATTGACCCGCCCGCCTATACCGGTCGAGCGCCGGTCTTTCTTGACAGCGAGACCCGCACAGTCACCGCGCCGGCGGGCTCCACATTCGTAGCCAGGATTGCCGGCGCCCGCCGCGAACCCCGTCTGACCGGTCAGATCGAGGGCGAACGCCGGCGGGCCGAAATCAGCGAGATTGGATCCGGCGTTTATGAAGCCCGGCTAGCCCTGCCCAGCGATGCAGGCATCCGCCTCGCCGCCGGCGGCACCCGCCAGTCCTGGCAGATCTCCATCCTGGCCGATACTGTCCCGGTGATCCGTTTGATCGAGATTCCCGACTCCACGGCAGCCGGGGAGCTGGATGTGCAATTCACCGCCGAGGATGATTACGGCATTACCGGCTTTGCGCTGGAATTCCGCCCCGAGGCAGTAGAGGATGCCGCCTGGGAAACGCTGGAGCTGGTGCCCGCAGGCGTGGCGACATCAGAGATTGAAGACGCCCAGCGGGCGCTGGTGGAAACCGCCCGCCATCCCCTCGCCGGCACCCGGGTGACGATCCGTCTGGCCGCCATGGATGCTGCCGGACAGACCGGATATTCGCCAGAGCTGGGTCTGACCCTGCCTGAACGCGTGTTTCTGGACAGCCTGGCCCGCGCCGTCGCCGAACAGCGCCGGGAGGTCATGCAGGTCGAGGAGACCTATGCCGCACTCCCGCCCCGCCCGCCGCTCTATCAAGAGGATATCCCGCCCGGCCCCCTCTACCTCTCCGATGAGCCGGCCCGGCGTATTGAACGGGCACCCGTGTCCCTGCAGGGCGTCGCGCGGTCGCTGGACGCCATAACCGACGCACCGGCCTATTTCTTTGATGATCCGATTGTCTATCTGGGCCTTCGCGACAGCCTGCATCGCCTGCGGCGGGCCCGAGAAATGGATGACCTTCTCGGGCTGGACGATAATCTCTGGGAGATTGCATTACGGGCCGAGCTGGGCTCGTTGGCGGATGCCGAAGCGGCCCTGCGCGCGGCGGAACGGGCGCTGGCCGAGGCGCTCGCGCGCGGCGCCGATGAGACCGAGCTTGCCGCCCTGTTCGAGGCTTTCCAGCAGGCCATGGATAATTATATGGCGGCCCTGGCGCGCGAAGCGGCTGAGGAAGGCCGGTTCGCCGAGGATGAGGGCGGGCAGAATGATCTCAATTCGGAGGGCTTGCAGGCTCTGCTTGACGCACTCCGCGAAGCAGCAGAGCTGGGCAATACGGCCGAGGCGCGCCAGGCGCTCGCGGCGCTGAGTGAATTGCTGCGCAATATGCAGATGCAGCTGAGCCAGGGCGGCGAGGGCGAGGGCGAGCCCGATCCGGTTTCCGAGGCAATTGCCGAAGCCCTGGAACAGCTTGGTGATGTTATTGGCGAGCAGCGCGATCTGCAGGACCAGACCTTCAATCTGAACGAACAGCAACAAGGCGGTGGCCAGCCCCAGCAGGGCGGTCAACCACAAGCTGGACAACAACAGGGCGGGCAAGGCCAGCAGCAGGGCGGAAACATGCCGCAGGACCTGGCCGAGAACCAGCAGGGCGGCGCCTCGCGCTCAGCCCAGCTTGCCGAACTACAGTCCCAGCTCGCCGACCAGCTGCAACGCTCCCTCCAGGCTTTGCCCGATGGGGCGGGCGATCCGATGGCCAGCGCCGAAGGTGCAATGCGCGACGCCGAGCAGGCCCTGCGCGAGGGCGATCCGGGCTCGGCTCTGAATGCCCAGGAGGACGCGCTGGCCGAGCTGCGCGCCGGCGCCGAGGAATTGGCACGCGAACTGATGGAGCGCAGGCAGGAGCAGCAGGGCAATACGGGTGAAGGCGGCGACGGCGAGGAGGAAGATCCGCTCGGTCGCCCCGCCAATGGTGCCTTCGCGGATGGCACCGGCGTCGAGATCCCCGATGAGCTTGACCGGGCCCGCGCCCGCGAAATCCTTGAAGAGCTTCGGCGCCGTGCTGCAGAGGCCGGTCGGCCGCAAGATGAGCTCGACTATATCGAACGCCTGCTTGAACGGTTTTGAGCGGTTGCAGATCGGATTGCGTGAGCAAACGCTGCAAGCGCGCGCCCACAGGAAAAACGCCTGTCCAATCCCGACTGCTCGGTTTTTCGATCAGCCCGGAGGCTAGCCAGGATCTAGTCGCGACCCCAGAAGTGCCACCATGATGGTTCGGTTTCCGGATGCAGGCCCAACCATTCGCGGACCGCATCTTCCGCGGGCTGTAATAATCGCCACGCCGACAGTCTGCTATCCATCCAGTGATCGACTTCAGGCGACAGTATGGATGCAATGAAAGCCAAGCCGATAGCTGTTACAAGAATTGTCAGCAAAGGCTTAAACAAATCCAGAATGAACGTCATCGAGCGCCTCTCCTTTTCGAGGATATCGCTCACACTGTAACATGTTGAATAAGTGGTCGCGACGTTGAACTCCCGGTTGAACGTTTGGGGACTGATGCACTACCGAAAATGTTTGCTCTCAAAGGGCGGG
>JBELMP010000044.1:0-16034 GCA_042095695.1 Maricaulis sp.
TCTGGATGAGATTTTCGGGCGTGAGAACGTCAAGCTCGTCCCCTTCATCAAAGAGCAGTTGTTTCAAGGCGATGCTGTGCTTGACTTTGCCAATAGGATTGGCGTTTCGATCTCCCCTTCGGAAGTCGTTCGCTCCAATGAAACCTTGAGCGTCCAGGCCCTCGCCTTGCTGTTCGCCCAACGTCGGATGGGGCTAGGCTACGTGTCTGGCTGGGAGGATGCTGTCGCAGCAAACACGCATTTCTTCAGTGCCTTGCGCTCGATCGGCGAAGATAAGTTTGCATTCTCCCGGTCCATCCTTGAGCCCGTCATCGCGGAACACAGGGACGATCTCGACTGGATCAATGAGCGCATCGGCATGGATATGCTCGACGCCCCCCGTGATGACATTCATCCGCAAATCACCAATGAGCAAGACTTGATTGATATCGCCGAAGCGAATTCAGCGGCGCTAGAAGACCTCTTGATTGAGTCTATTCGCAATGCTCGAATCCGTGCCGGGGGAGATCGGCTATTAAGAAACCTGGAGCTCCTTCGGCAGCTCTACATACCAACGACGGGGATCGGCGAGCCGCCGCGGACGGAAGACGAAACCGCTGCGACAGACGACTAGGATTGCTATGTGGCAATGAGAGCGTTGATCCATATAGGGATGCCCAAGACGGGATCCACATCAATTCAGGACACGCTCTATCAGCGCGATCTCGGCCAGTATCTTTATATGCCCTGGGAAGGTGCCAATCACGGCCAACTCGTCGTCTTACTGTTTGATGAGGACGCCCGAAACGACCGAATGAACAAGCGCCGGGGTTACACCGCAGGGGAGGTCGAGCAAAGACGCGCTCAATGGACCCAAAAGTTTAACCAAGCCTGTAAGAGCGCCTCGCATTCCCACATTCTGATTTCGGCCGAGGTGCTTTCGAGTCCGCGGCGACATTCGATAATTACGAGCCTCGCTAAAACCCTCGAGCAACGTGGAATCCAGGCTGAAGTGCTGGCCTATATTCGGCAACCAGTGAGCTTCATGCAAAGCGCTTTCCAGCAGCGCGTGAAAGCTGAGCGCGCTAAATTCCACATCGGGCCGCTTTGGCCCAAATACAGACTGCGCTTTGAGCATATTGATGATTTATTTGGGCGGAGCAATGTCACGCTTGTCCCTTTTGTTAAAGACAAGCTGTTGCATGGCAATGTCGTCCTGGATTTTGCCGGGCGCCTTGGCATCGAGCTCGACGCGGCAGATATTGTTCACGCGAATGAATCATTGAGCGTCCGCGCCCTTGCCCTGCTCTATATCCAACGTCAGCTGGGACATGGCTATGTGTCCGGCTCGAACGATGCGGTTATGGCCTACAAAATGTTTCGTCTAGCATTAGGAGAGATTGGAGGTGAGAAACTTAGCTTCCCCCGATCGATGCTGGAACCGGTGATAGAGGCCAACCGGCCTGATCTAAATTGGATCAACGATCGTCTCGGAATGGACATGCTTGACCAACCGAATAGCGATTCTCCCGCGCAAATTGCATCTGAACAGGAAATACTGGATCTCGCTCGGGCGACTGGAGCACAGCTTGAGGATCTCTTGATAGATGCAATACGAAACTGCCCCATCGAGCTAGGCAGCAGCCGCCTCCTGAGAAACCTGGAATTGCTGCGGCAGGTCTATGTACCGAGCACGGGGATCGGCGCACAAAAGAGTGGGCGGCGCGGCAAGCATGCCGGGGATTAGCCGATGTGATGGTCAGATGGCGACCCTGGCAGGACTCGAACCTGCAACCGTCGGATTAGAAGTCCGGTGCTCTATCCAGTTGAGCTACAGGGCCAGTATCAGAAACCGGTCTCGCGGCCCTAGTGCGACCAGGGCTGTTTGCGATCGGCGCTGAAATTCGCCGCATAGGATTTCTCGTAGCGCTTGGCGTCTTGCGGCTCGACAACCTGATAGGGAATGCCCTGGCGCTTTGCATAGGCGATGGCGTCATCCTTGGTGTCGAAATTCAGCTTCACCTGGCTGCGCATGTCTGCACTGGACGTCCAGCCCATCAGGGGGTCGGGTCTCTTGGCCATCTCCGGCGCGAATTCCAGGCGCCAGGATTGGGATTTGCCACGACCAGACTGCATCGCGGTTTTTGCAGGACGGTAGATTTTCGCAAACATGCGCCAAGCCTCCAGTGGAGATAGTAATGGTCGGGGCGGCAAGATTCGAACTTGCGACCCTCTGGTCCCAAACCAGATGCGCTACCAGACTGCGCCACGCCCCGATATTTGTCCTTATGTAAGCGCTCGCCCCTTAAGGCAAGACTACTCGGTGCGTTCTGTCTCAACACCCTCAGCGGCGTCGTCCTCGCTAGCGGGTTCTGCAGGCAGGTCGACATTGTTAAAGAAGCGGTGGCGAACAATCGCACCTGGCCGGATATTGAGCTCAAGCGCCCGGCCGCCCGCCAGTTCCAGGACAGCAGACACAATGAAGTCCGAGCCGAGCGAGCGCCGCGATTCCGGCTGCGCATGCGCGGTCACCTTCATCACCCGGCCATCCTCCGCAATATAGACCATGTCGAGCGGAATGAGCGTGTTTTCCATCCACATCGATACGACCTGTGCCGGCTGATAATGGAAGATCATCCCTGCATCCGGCGCCAGGGCCTCGCGATACATAAGACCGCGCGCCAATTGCCCGGGCGTTTCCGCAATTTCGACCGTGAATGTGTGAACGGTCTCACCGACCTCGACCGTCAAGCTCTCCGGCCCCCCGAAAACCACGGTCTCCGGAGCGCTGACAGCGTCAGGATCGGCTGGAAGCGTATCGGTGACTGCCGGGCTTTCGACTGGCAGTTCAGCAGGCGTGTCGGATGAGTCCTGCGCGTACGCAGGCGAGATCGCGAAAAGAAGAGCAAAGAGAAGATAGCGCATGGCCGGAAAGCTAGCCTCAGCAATCAGCCAGCGCAATCACTCCCTCACCCGCTGACGGGCTAAAATGCAGTATCGCGATGCCGGGTGCGCGGGAAGCCCCTAGACGGCTTCTTCACCTGTGCGGATTTCTGCCGCCAGTGCACCCTTGGGTCCTTCGACACAACGAACTTGCAAGGCCTCGCCGGGCTGGACCTCTTCGAGACCCGCGCGGCGCAAGGTGGCCGCGTGCAGGAAAACATCGCCCTCGATCTCGCCGCAGGTCACGAACCCGTAGCCGCGCAGCGGATCAAACCATTTCACAACGGCATCGCAGAAAGGCGCGCTCATCGTGGCGTTGGGATGAAAACGTCGCGGCCGCGCCGGCGTCTCCGCATCTCCGCCCTTCATCTCGACGATCTCGATCGCCTGGCGCCCCTTATTCCCCTTGACCGCCTTGCAGACGATATCGGCATTGGGCAGCGCCGGACCTTGTCCGTAACGTCGCAGACAGCTGGCATGGAGGAGAATATCCCCCTGACCGTCTTCCGCGTCGATAAACCCGTAACCCCGCGCTGGATCGTACCATTTTACGCGGCCTTCAAGACGAAACACATCGGCATCGTCAAACACTTCATGAGCCAGAACCATAACTTTTCGCTCGCTTAGACAACCCTCGAGCGATCAGTTGTACCGAATTTCAATTCTTAAGAGAAGATTAATCCGCTATTTTGTTGCATCCCGCTTCCGCTACATATTGAAACTGAGATCGAATTGCAGGAAGATTAACACAACATATTGATATGTGCAGCGCAGCACACCTCTAGGAAAAGTGTGTGCCCTGCACAATTTCCCAACTGCATTTTTCGCCTGATAGGCGAATTTTTAATGTGGAAAACTGCTGTTCGGGCCTTGTTCTTTCGCGAATGACCAACGAATCGCATGGGTTCGAGACAGCAAATCCCTCTCCATACGGAGTGAGAAATCGGTATCAGGCACGGCTGATACTGCGTCCACCGACAATTCAGGTCGCTCTAAATCTCTCGTGAAAGCTGTTCGGATTCGGCAATCCGCGAGACAGCAGACTGGCTCCGGTAAATGCCGCTGTTAGAGCCATGCTCTGAACACTCAACCGATTCAACCCAGCATCGCCCCTTGGTCAGGGCCTGAACAATCTCATTGGCTTTGTGAAAGGCCAGTTCCGCCACAGCCTCACAGCTTGTGCCCTTGACCACCCGGACCCGCGCAATGCCCCGGTCACCCAGGGCCATCAGGGCCTCGCGTTCCGGATCATCTTCGGCCACCAGGAGCGTATGGTCGAACATCTCGTGCAACCAGTCGCGGATCTGGCCGAACCCGCCCTTGCCAAAATCGAGCACCCAGCCGCGCTTATCGAGCTGCTCGGCGCCGAAAACAAAGTGGAACCCCAACGAATAACCATGCAGGAGATGACAATCACTGTCTGCCGCCCATTGCCGGGAGGTGCAGGACAGGCCGCGATCATTGCCATAGGTTTTTGTGGAGAGATGCGCCATGCTCGTTTTCGCCGCCTCAAGCCCATACTTGGCTAGCCGGGCCTGGACAGGCAGGCAAGCCCAAAATCAATCACCAGAATGTCCGGAGAACGGGGCAATCCCAGATAACATCGGTGGCACTCCCTAGGGGAATCGAACCCCTCTTTCCAGGTTGAAAACCTGGCGTCCTAACCGATAGACGAAGGGAGCGCATCGATGTGAGGGCCGTCGTATAAATAAGCTGGACCGCCCTTGCAAGCACTGAGACAGAAAAAACGCAGTGTTATGCAGACGCCATGTCCTCAATTTGCAGCTGGACAGATTTGCGCCCCTGCCACGTATTTATCTTAAGCCGCCCGGCAATATGCCACCGGCCGGTCTGCGCGCCAAGCAATGCCTCGCCCAAGGCATTATCAGCAGCCCGGAAAGCGATCGCCTGTATACTCGATCCATCCTCCGCATTCAGACTTGCCCGGACATGGTCTGCACCGACCCGCTTGGCGAAGCTGATGCGCATGTCGGCCATCGCGATATGCGGCTCCGGCATGTCCGCTCCATAAGGTTCAAGACTGGCGATTTGCTCACACAGATCCAGATCAGCCGCGACCGGCCGGATCAGTGCATCAATGACATAATCCCTGGCTGCACTTGCCGCTGCCAATTCCGGGGCAAGACGAGCATCAAGGAATGCTGAAACTTCGCCTAACCGGTCCGGATCTGCGGTCAGCCCGCCCGCCATGGCATGGCCACCGCCGGATAAAAGCAAGCCGGCGTCCCGAGCGGCGGCAATCGCACCGCCCAGATTCACGCCCTTCACAGACCGTCCCGACCCTTTCGCGACTGGCGGCTTGGCCTCCCGATCGATACCGATGACCAGGGCTGGCTTGGCGTATTTTTCTTTAACTCGCCCCGCCACGACACCGATCACGCCGGGATGCCAGCCCTCACCGCTGGCCAGCAGCAGCGAACGCCCGGCAGCCTGGTCGCCGAGCTGGGCAAGCGTCTCGTTCAGCACCTCCGCTTCGATTGCGCGGCGTTCCGTATTGAGTTGGTCGAGTTGAGCGGAAATTTCACGCACCTCCTGCGCATCCGTGCTGATCAGCAGGCGCGTACCCAGATCAGCCTGACCGATCCGCCCGCCGGCATTGATCCGCGGCCCCAGCAGAAAGCCGGCATGATAGGTCGAGGCCGGGCCTTCAACCCGGGCCGTTTCCGCCAGGGCCTTCAGCCCCGGCCGGTCCCAGGCGCTCATGCGCTTCAGCCCGGTCGAAACGATGGCGCGGTTCACCCCGGTGAGCGGAACCACATCGCAAATCGTGCCCAAAGCCGCGAGATCGCTCAGGTCCAGAAGGTCCGGTTCGGCCGCACCGTGAAAGGCATTGCGGCGACGTCCCTCGCGATTGAGTGCGGCGAGCAGGATAAAAGTCACGCCCGCAGCCGCCAGATTCCCGCATCCTGACTGATCATCGGGACGGTTCGGGTTGATCAGGGCGATGCAAGGCGGGCGATGATCATCCATAAGGTGATGGTCGACCACGATTACGTCGAGCTCCATCGCGTGGGCAGCCTCCAGCGCGCTGTGCGCGGCCGCGCCACAATCAACGGTGATAACCAGATCCGTACCGTCAACCTTGAGTTGTCGGAAAGCCTCGATATTGGGGCCATAGCCTTCCTCGATCCGGTCGGGCACGTAATAACCCGCTTCCACGCCCTGTAAGCGTAACCAGAGAATAAGCTGCGCCGCCGAGGTAGCCCCATCGACATCATAATCCGCGAAAATTGTGATTTTGCGCCCAGCCTCGATCGCATCCCAGATCAGACCCGCGGCCAGATCCATATCCTGAAAGCTTGCCGGATCGGGAAAGCTGTCGCGCAGACGCGGTTGCAGGAAGCCGGCCGCCGCCTCCGGCTGGACGCCTCGCGCGGCGATCAATCGGGCAAGCAGTTCGCTCACCCGTTGTTCTCTCGCGATCTGCGCGATGTGGCCGTCATCCGCCGATTGCAGCACCCAACGCCTGCCGCGCAGGGATTGCTGCACACCAAGCAAGTTCGAGGGTTCGATCTGAGCCGACGCCATAGGCGTCAGCGCGGCAGGGTCGTCGTGATACGGCGAACCGAATGATCCGTGGAATTCAGCAGCAGTGTCTGAGTGCGAATGAAGGTCGCGCTCTTCTCAACACCGGTGACGAGATCGCCCTCGGTCACCCCCGTCGCCACGAACAGGCAATCGCGAGACGCCAGTTCCTTCAGATCATATTTCCGGTCGAGATCAGTGACACCGGTGCGCGCCGCACGGGCACGCTCATCATCATTCCGGAAGACAAGACGGGCCTGCATCTGGCCGCCAATCGCGCGCAGTGCAGAGGCTGCGAGCACACCCTCCGGTGCACCGCCCTGGCCGATATACATGTCGACAGGAGCGCCCAGACCGGCAGCGCCCATGGCGCCGGCAACATCTCCATCAGGGATCATGCGGACACGCGCGCCAACGGATTTCACTGCGTCGACAATATATTGATGACGCTCACGTTCGAGAATGCAGACCGTGATGTCAGACGGAGAGACACCCTTTGCCTTCGCCACATTGGCAATATTCACTTCCGGCTTGGCGTCCAGATCGATAACCCCCGCCGGCAGTCCCGGACCCACGGCGATCTTGTCCATATAGGTATCCGGCGCGTGCAGCAGTCCGCCGCGCACACTCAGCGACAACACTGCCAGGGCGTTCGGCATATTTTTGGCCGTCAAGGATGTGCCTTCCAGCGGATCGAGAGCAATATCAATCTCCGGGCCCTCGCCGAGGCCGACCTCTTCGCCGATGAAGAGCATGGGCGCCTCATCGCGCTCACCCTCACCGATCACGATGCGCCCGCGCATCGCCATCGCATTGAGCCCGGTCCGCAAGGCATCGACTGCCGCCTGGTCGGCCGATTCCTTCTCGCCCTTGCCAATCCATTCATAGGCAGCAATCGCCGCCGCTTCCGCGGCCTTGACCGCATCCAGTGCCAGATTGCTGAGTGCTTGCGCGTCGTTCATTGATCGTCTCCTCTAGGCGCAAGTTAGCGCTAACCTATGATGTAAATCTAGTCCATAGGTGTCGTCTGCTGACGACCCTCTTCGCGGAAACTGTCTGCCGACCCGGTTTCCGGCTCCAGCGGTCTATTGGCGTCAATCGCGTCGAGCTGCTCGCGCATGCGATCCAGCAAAACCGTAGAGATCATCATGTCCTGCACTTTCGCCGTGCCAATCTCGTTTTCCGGCACCGACACTGGCGCGGACGACTCGGTGAGCCGCTCATCGCGGCGTTCCTCAATCCAGTCAGCATGTTCCACGGACGGGATACCCGCCTCAATTGCCGCACAGCCACCGAGTGCAAGCCCAAAAAACATGATGAAGAAAGTCGACTTCATGATATCTCCTCGCGCTGACAGCGCGTTGTGCTCTCTATACAATGTAATCCGTCACTTCCAATCCCCGATGAGAAGGATTTCCGCATGTCTGACAAGGATAAGCCCGAAAACTCCGAGCATTCCGCCCATAGCTGGACCGAGTTTAGCGAGAAGGACATGGAAACCCTCGATCAGGTTTCGCGCAATCTCATGCAGGCTTCGCTGAAGTCGCAAAAACTGATGTCGGAAGTGATGGCCAAGGCGCTTGAAGGCGACCCGGTCCTGCCGCAGGCGGATCCCTTTCATTCCGCTCCAGAGTTCAGCGAAGTCTGGTCCCACATCATCGCCCAGCCGGACCTGATGATGCAGGCGCAGGCCGATTTGATGCGCGGATATCTGGATTTATGGACCAACACCACCAAGCGCGTCGTGCTTGGCGAAGAGACCGCAGCGATCAAGCCGGAACCCGGAGACAAGCGCTGGCGTTCCAAGGACTGGTCGGAAAATCCGGTCTTTGACGCCATCAAGCAATCCTATCTCCTCAACCAGCACTTCCTGATGGGGCTGGTGAATAATGTCGATGGTGTGGACGACAAAACCAAGCGCAAGGTTGAATTTCTCACCAAGCAAATGACCGATGCCCTGGCGCCGACAAATTTCGCCCTGACCAATCCGGACGTGCTGCGCGAAACCATGCAGACGCGCGGTGAAAACCTCACTCGGGGATTGAAAAACCTCATGGCCGATCTGGAAAAGGGCCATGGACGGCTCGCCCTGACCCAGACCGATACGGAGGGCTTCATTGTCGGCGAGGATCTTGCGACCACGCCGGGCAAGGTCGTCTTTGAAAACGATATTATCGAGCTGATCCAGTATGAGGCGACGACGGAAACCGTGAAGCAGCGCCCGCTGCTCTTCGCCCCGCCCTGGATCAATAAATTCTACATTCTCGATTTGCGCGAGAAGAATTCGATGATCCGCTGGCTGACCCAGCAGGGCTTCACGGTCTTCCTGATCTCCTGGGTCAATCCTGGGGCCGAACTCCGGGAAAAAACCTTCGAGGACTATATCCATGAGGGTCTGATTGCTGCGCTGGATGCGATCGAAGCCGAGACCGGTGAGACATCCGTCAATACGGTTGGCTATTGCGTAGGCGGCACCATGCTGGCCAGTGGCCTGGCCTATCTGGAAGCGACCGGTCAGGCCGACCGCATCGCGTCAGCGACCTTCTTTGCAGCCCAGGTGGATTTCGAACTCGCCGGCGATCTTCTCATCTTCATCGATGAGGGCTGGATGAAGGAGATCGAACGTCTGATGGATGCCCAGGGGGGCGTTCTCGACGGCCGCACCATGGCCGATACGTTCAACCTTCTGCGGTCCAATGATCTCGTCTGGTCCTTCACCATCAACAATTATTTGCTCGGACGCCAGCCGCAGGCCTTTGACCTGTTGTTCTGGAATGCTGATCAGACGCGGATGCCCAAGGCGCTGCATCTTTGGTATCTGGACAATATGTATCGCCAGAACCGGCTCTCCAAAGGGGAGATTTCCTTCGGGAATGTGCCGCTCGATCTGTCCTCGGTCAAAACCCCGATCTACATGCTGGCGTCTCGGGATGATCACATCGCTCCCTACCCTTCAGTCTACAAGGGAGCCAAGCAATTTGGCGGGCCGGTGCGCTTCATGATGGCTGGATCAGGGCATATTGCCGGGGTGATCAACCACCCCGACGCCAATAAATACCAGCACTGGGTCAATGAGGATCTGCCCGAAACCGTCGAGGACTGGGACGCTGCCGCCGTCGAGCACCCGGGCTCCTGGTGGCCAAACTGGCGCGACTGGCTCTATGAGCGCTCCGGCGAGGATATCCCGGCTCGCAAACCGGGCTCGGGTAAGCTCAAAGTCCTGCGCGACGCCCCTGGACGGAATGTCCTTGTGAGTTCCGATGCAAGCGATACAGATAAAGACTAACGATCCGATCCCCCCTGCCCGGAGTTAATCATGGTCCGCCTCCCCAAGACGCTGATGCTGGCAGCATCCGCACTGACACTTTGCGTCGCCTGCACAGCAAAGAATGACACCGCTCAGGCGCCAGCCGATAGCGCTGAAACCGCCCTGCCACTCGACAATCCGGTCATTGACAGCCCGGCCCCAGATGCGGCCCCGGAGGCAATGGCTGCTTCTTATCAGGGTCGCCTGCTCAATTGCCTGCGCGAGAATGATTTCACCATGCTTGCAGCGCATCGTGCCGGTTTCGGGACGGGTTATGCCGAAAACGCCATCTCGTCGATCCAGCGCAATGGCGAGTTGGGCGTCTTATTCGCCGAGGTTGATGTCGCCCAGTCCGCCGACGGCGTACTGTATCTGATGCATGACTGGACGCTGGATCGCACCACCACCGGGACCGGTGAAATCGAGACAACAGCCTGGGACGATATTGCACCGCTTCAGCTGGTGGACCCGGACGGGGTGGTTCTTGATGAGACGGTTCCCACCCTGGCCGACAGCTTCCTCGCCGCGCGCGCGGGCGGCGTTTATCTCAATCTCGCCCTGAAGAATGTTGATCGTCCAACCCTGGTTGCGGCAATTGAAGCAGCGGGCGCCGAGGATGAAGTCGTAGTAATCGCCTATACAATCGAACACGCCGCCGAACTTCACGCCCTCAACCCCAATCTGATGCTATCGGCGCCCAATGAACCCGAAGCACTCGCCGCAGCAGGCGTGCAGCTGGAAAATGTCTATCTCTGGCTTGGCGTGCGTGAACCGGATGCTGCGGCCGACGCCGCGCTTGCAGCGCAGGATCTGGAATCCTCGGCCGGTCTATTCCGGCTCGAGAATGGCGATCCGGCGCTTTATCATCGCGCCAGCATGACCGGCGTTGAAATCCTGTCGATTGATGATGTGCTGACCGGATCTGCAGCCCTTGGCGGCCCGGACCGCCTCAATCCGCAAATTGCCCAATGCCGGAGTGAAGCCGGCTAGGGCTGATCGGTGTCGCTGCCGGCAAACTGCATGGCGATATAGCGCGCATACAGGCCGTCTCGGGCGAGCAGCTCGTCATGTGTGCCCTCATCTGCGATCCGACCGTCCTCCATGACCAGGATACGGTCGGCATTGCGAATTGTTGCCAAGCGGTGGGCGATCACCAGCGTTGTCCGCTCCCTAGCCAAGGCTTCGAAGGCTGTCTGGATGATTTTCTCGCTCTCTGAATCCAGCGCGCTGGTAGCCTCATCGAGCAGGAGAATCGGGGCGTCGCGAAGCACGGCGCGAGCAATGGCCAATCGCTGGCGCTGTCCGCCGGACAGCGTCGCAGCATTTTCACCCAGCTGGGTCTGATAGCCATCCGGGAGTGCTGTGATGAAATCATGGGCATTGGCGGATTTCGCCGCCGCGATCACCGCGGCATCGTCTGCATCGGGATCACCAAAGCGGATATTATCCGCCACGCTGCCTGAAAAGAGCGGCGCATTCTGCTGCACGATCGCCATGGTCGAGCGCAGCGCGACCGGGTCCAGCTCGCGCGCAGCGAGCCCGTCAATACTGACCATTCCCGACCCGGGATCATAAAGACGCAGCAAAAGCTGGAAAATGGTACTCTTGCCCGCCCCTGACGGGCCTACCAGGGCGATAGTCTCGCCCGGTGAGACGGCGAGAGAGACATTGTGCAGAACCTCGACATCCGGGCGCGCCGGATAGGCAAAGCTGACAGTTTCAAACCGGATATCACCACTGACCGGATCGGGCAGGTCGCGCGGGTCGTCCGGCGCCTGGATCTCCGCCTGCGCGCCGAGCAATTCCATGAGCCGTTCTGTGGCACCGGCGGCGCGCATGATTTCCGCATAGGTTTCCGTGAGCATGCCGACGCCGCTGACAGCGACAAAGGCGTACATGACGAACTGGGTCATGGCGCCCGGTGTGATACTGCCGGACTGGACCTGGACCGCACCGAACCAGAGTACCGCGATCAATCCGGTAAGAATGACCGTGAAAATCACCGCCGTCATCAGCGAGCGCACCTCGATCCGCTTGAGCGAGGTCTGAAAGGTCGCCTCCACGGTTTCGCCGAAGCGTCGGCGCTCATCGGCCTCGCGGGTAAAAGCCTGCACCGTATCAAGAGCCTGGAGGCTTTCGCCTGCCCGCGCCGAACTGTCGGCCAGACGGTCCTGGCTGGAGCGGGACAGTCTTTGCACGCGCCGACCGAATAGCATGATCGGACCGAGAATGATCGGCCCAACCAGCAAGACCATGGCGGATAACTGCCAGTTCACCACAAACATCAAGGCCAGCGCGCCGAAAGTCGTTGCCACCGTGCGGATCGCGACGGACACGGATGTTCCCACGACAGTCTGGATCAGCGTCGTGTCCGTGGTCAGGCGCGACAGGACTTCGCCGGTACGGGTGTTCACAAAAAAGGCCGGGCTCAGGTCCAACAGGTGATCGAAGACCGCCCGGCGCAAATCCGCGACCACGCGTTCGCCAAGTCGGCTGATAAAGTAAAATCGAAAAGCGCTCGCAAGCCCGAGTGCAAAGGCCACCCCCATGCCGGCAATGAAATAGGCGGACAAATCCGCGCCCTCGCCGACCATGCTGCACACGTCCGCATCCACGGCACCGCCAAAGCCACAATCCACAACGAGGCGAAAGGCCGCCGGGAGAAGCAGGGTCAGCCCCGCAGCCAGGACAAGGAAAAAGTTGAAAGCCAGGATCTGCAACGGATAGCGGAATATGAACGGTACCAGCTTGCTGAGCGGTTTCAGGCTTTTTGCCTTCTCCCGGTGCGCCTGGTCCCGCTCGACCTCCGCAGCGAAGCTGGAGCCACGATCCTGATCTGCTCGCGCCTGCGCGCCTTGTTCACTCACATCATGCCTCGTCCGGCTTGCGGGCTACGACAAAGACCGCCACGGCCTTCTTCGGCAACCATTCCTGCTCAATCACAAAACCGCTTTCTTCGAGGCTGCGAACCAGCTGGCCCGTGGTGAAGATCCGGACCAGGGGAAGCCGACCCAGGACGCGACCCAGCCAGAGAAAGGGTGCCATGAACCAAAGACGATTGCCCAGACAGGCGGTGGAAGAAATGAATACGCCGCCCGGCTTCAACAATGTCATCACCTTGGACATGGCAAGTCGGCGATCATGAAGCAAGTGCAGAATGCTGAGACCGAAGACCGCATCAAACTGGCCGGGTTCCATATCAAGCGTGTCAAAATCAGCTTCCTGGAAGGTGATGTTAGTGACGCCAGCCTCCTGAGCCTGACGCCGGGCAATCTCCAGCATGGCTGGGGAAATATCGGTCGCCAGAATAGACTTCACATGAGGCGCATGAGCGATTGCGGTACCGCCCGTGCCACAGCCAAATTCGAGCACCTGACTGTCCGACGTCAAATAGTCGCGGGTCAAAGACAGCTTGCGCTCATAATCCGCCGGATTGCCAATCGGTGTCTTGAAATAGGTATCGGCTGTCTTGTCCCAGAATTTTGCCTTGGCCGTCATCATCTGTCCTTCACTGCCACTCATTGATGGCTATTTAGCCATGCGAAATTCGTGTATAAACCCGACGTAATCCCGCAACTGATATACAAAATTCAATGAACTGGGCGAGTATCAATTTCGACTGGAACCAGGTTCGGGCGTTTCTGGCGACGGCTGAAGAAGGTTCGCTATCGGCAGCGGCGCGGGCGCTGGGACAGACCCAGCCAACACTTTCCCGGCAGATTTCGGCATTGGAAGAGGCCTTGGGCGTTACCCTGTTCGAGCGCGGTCGACGGGCGACCCGGCTGACGGAAACCGGGTCGGATCTGCTGGAACATGTCCGCGTTATGGGCGATGCGGCGCAGCATATTTCCTTTCTCGCGTCCGGCCAGTCGGAGCGCATTAGCGGACGTGTGTCCATCACCGCGACCAATGTCATGCTGACCCATCACCTGGCCGACACCATCGCGCATATCCGTGCGATTGCCCCGGAAGTCCAGCTTGACCTAATTGCGTCCGACAGTGTTCTGGACCTGACCAAGCGCGAGGCAGATATTGCTATCCGTCATGCACGGCCCACACAGGAGGCCCTCGTCGCGCGGCTGATCCGTGAGTTCAAAGCCTTTATCTATACCAGCCCGGCCTATGTCGAGCGCCATGGCATTCCTGAAACCATTGCGGACCTCGAAAGGCACCAGTTTATCGGCACCGACCAGATGGACCGGATGTTACCGGTGTTGAGAGAATTTGGACTCCCGCTCGGTCCAGAAAACTTCATGCTCCGGACCGGAAGCGGGACGACAATTGTCGAACTGGCCCGGCGCGGGCTGGGCATGACCATATTCACCGAGGACATGCAGCAACTGGCGCCGGACCTTTATCCTGTCCTGACCAATGACTTTCACGTCCCTGTCCCGATCTGGCTGGTCACCCACCGGGAATTGCACACCTCCAAACGTATTCGACTGGTTTTCGACGCGCTGGCAGATGGATTAAAGGTTGCAAGCCTCGCCTATACCCGCGAAATTATTCCGCGCGTTGTGTGGGAGTGAGTCATGAGATTTTTGGTGTCCGGAGCTATTGGGGCGGCAGGCATGATAGTGGCGTCCGTAACTCCAATCGAAGCCATCGCTCAACCGTCTTATTATTCGCCGGACGACATTATCATCATGTCGGTGCTGGACCTTAATCTTGAAACTTCAATTGCAAGTGCCTCTGAGCACTTGCGCGCGCAGGGCTGGTCGGGTGGATTCACTTCTGAGAATGCCAATAGATTTGCAGGTCCTGTGGAAATGCAATCGCCCATCTGGCACCTCGCGGGTGACGAAATCACCTTGGCTCGGTTCCAGCACGCTAACGGTGATGCAAAGTTCTGGCAGATCGTCGCTCGTATCGAAAATCGTGACGCGATTGATGTCTTTACCCGCCGCGATGCTGAGTTGGCGCAACGCCCGGCGCCAACATCGACGACGGAGCTTGGCAATGCAGACAATCCATCCATCCGCCTAAGATGGTCGAGCGGACCACTGTTGCGCATGCGGTTCGATGAACAGGAGGCGGCTATTCGCAATGTTTATGAACAATGCGAACTCCACCGCTCACACAGCACTTTCGCCGAGGGCTGCCCCACAGATATCAATACGCGCTTCGGCATTCGGGTCGCTCACGCACAGATGATGACACCGGCAATTCTGGAAATCCGCATCGCCCCGGACCACACCGAATACAATCTCACCGCAGAATACCTTTATCAGATTGAGGACATGCGGCGGATCACGCTGGCTGAAGTATCGCCATGACGCAAAACGGGCGGCTCCCGCCAGGAACCGCCCGCTTGTAATCCAGCATTTTTCGTCGCGATTAACGCTTGGAGAACTGGAAGGACCGGCGGGCCTTGGCCTTACCGTACTTCTTACGTTCAACCACGCGGCTATCGCGGGTCAGGAAGCCATTGGCCTTGAGCACAGGGCGAAGGCCCGGCTCGAAATAGGACAGGGCTTTGGAAATGCCGTGGCGGACCGCGCCGGCCTGGCCGGACAGGCCACCACCGGTGACGGTTGCGACAATGTCGAACTCGTCGACGCGTTCTGCCGTCTGCAGCGGCTGCTGGAGCAACATGCGCAGGACCGGGCGAGCAAAATACTGTTCCTGGTCGCGCCCATTCACAGTGATCTTGCCATTACCGCGCTTGATCCAGACGCGCGCAACAGCGTTTTTGCGCTTGCCGGTCGCGTAAGATCGACCGTGCTCATCGATTTTCGGTTCCGCCGGTGCTGCATCTTCCGCAGCCACTGCGTCCGAACCGCCCTCGGTGATGACGGTTTTCAGGTCCTCGAGGGAGCGTGCTTCTTCAGCCATCATCAGCCTCGTGTGTTCTTGGAGTTCATGGATTTAAAATCGATCGCTTCCGGCTGCTGAGCTTCGTGCTTGTGCTCAGTGCCAGCATAAACGCGCAGTTTGGAGAATTGCTTGCGCGCCAGCGGGCTTTCTTTCGGCAGCATGCGCTTGACCGCATTCTCGATGACGCGTTCCGGGAAACGACCATCCAGCAGCTTGGCCGGGCTGGTTTCCTTGATACCGCCGGGATGACCCGTGTGACGGTAGTAACGCTTGTCATCGCGCTTATTGCCGGTGAAAACGACCTTCTCGGCATTGATCACAATCACGTGGTCGCCAGTGTCAATATGCGGGGTGAAGTCCGGACGGTGCTTGCCGCGCAAACGCATGGCGATGAAGGATGCGAGACGACCGACAACGGCGCCCTCTGCATCGATCACGATCC
>JBELMP010000045.1:0-15986 GCA_042095695.1 Maricaulis sp.
GCACAATCGGTGTCGTGACCTCGCCGACCGGCGTGGTGATCCGCGATATCCTGCATCGTCTGGGCGACCGTTTTCCCCGGCATGTCCTGCTTTGGCCGGTCCTGGTCCAGGGCGAGGGCGCGGATCGACAAATCGCTGCGGCAATCGATGGGTTCAACGCGATCGGGGCGGGCGACGCGGTGCCGCGGCCCGATGTTCTGATCGTTGCGCGCGGCGGGGGCTCGATCGAGGACTTGTGGAGCTTCAATGAAGAGGCGGTGGTGCGTGCTGCGGCTGCGAGCGAGATTCCCCTGATTTCCGCTGTCGGGCATGAGACAGATACAACACTCATAGACTTTGCCTCCGACAGGCGCGCGCCGACACCAACCGGTGCCGCCGAGATGGCCGTACCGGTTCGAGCGGAGTTGAAGGCGCGCCTGGAGACGCTTGGCGGGCGTCTTGTTGCTGCGCTGTCGCGTTCGATTGAACGCAAGCGAACCGAATTACGCTCCGCTGCGCGGGCTCTGCCTAAGCCGACCGCCTTGCTCGAGCTCAAGCGGCAACGTTTCGACATGGTCGCTGAGAAGCTGGACGGTGCACTGCTCAATCATGCTGCCGAGAAACGCGGCCGGCTTCTGGTTCTGAGTGCGGGGCTGAAAGCGGGGACGCTGAAACGCGATATCGCCCGAAAGCAGGAAAGACTGGATGATCGTGGTGTCCGGCTCGAGCCGGCGGTCCGGCGGACCCTGAAGGACCTTGGACGCGAGGCCGAGAATTGGTCGGCCCGGCTGAAAGCGCTGAGCCATCAATCCGTTCTGTCGAGAGGATTCGTGCTGGTTTATGATCGCGACGGCAAGCTTGTCCGCGACGGCAAACACCTTGAGGCAGGTGCGGCCGTCGATCTGGAGTTTGCTGACGCGCGGCGCCAGGCTGTGATTGATGGCCAGGCCGACCGGCCTGCTGATGCAGCGCCTCCGGCACCACCCGCGCGGTCCGCGCGTCCGAAAAAGCCCAAGCCAAAACCTGAAGGTCAGGGCACATTATTCTGAGCTGATCACTCCCGGTTCAACCCCAGCCATGCTAGACAGGTCTTATGAGCGACACTTCTTTCGATGCAGATTTCCAGGGCGAGGCCGTTCTCGAATTCGGCGATAGCGATTTCATCATCCTCAAGCCGGGGGCGTTTGTGAATTGCGCGGTGACCGGGGATCCGATTGCCCTGGGCGATTTGCGCTATTGGAATGTCGATGAGCAGGAGGCCTACAAGGACTCCACCATCGCCACGGCGCGCTGGCGCGAGCTGAACGGAGAAGCGTAATCATGCTGGCACTTCTGGCCGCGCTTTTGATCCAGTCTGCGTCGACCCCGGTAACGGCCCCGGCGCCCGAAAGCGATCCCATCGCCGACCTGATCGCTGCCAATGGTGCCGATGATAGGGCAGTGCCGAGCGCGGGCTGCGCCGGCGAGTTCGTGGAGGGCGGTCTGGTCGCCTGTAATTACGGGCCGGGCAGTCGCGTTCAACTGGGTGAGCAGGAAGCGCTTGCCGATGCTCATGGCTGGGCCATGCTCAGCATTCCGCGCCAGGCGCCGGATACACTCCAGTTTTCCGTCTTTTCCGATACGCAAACCTTCAGCGTCGCCCGCTCCATTGCTCAGCGCGAATACAGGCTGCAGCGTATCAATGGTGTGCCGCAAGCCACGGTAACACCTGATCCATCCACCTTGCCGAGGCGCCAGCGGGAATATGCCCAGAAACAGGCGGCTTTCAGTTCAAGCTGGGCGGGCGACGGATATCTGGACGGATTCATCGCGCCGACGGATGGTATCACCACAGGGGTTTACGGTTCGGCGCGGGTCTATAATGACGGCGCCGAGCGCGGTGTTCACTGGGGCATTGATGTCGCGAATGAAACCGGTACGCCCGTCGTCGCACCGGCCAGTGGTCTGGTAACGCTCGCCGAGGCCGACATGTTCTATGAGGGCGGCTTGATCTTCATCGATCATGGCCAGGGCCTTGTTTCTGCATTCCTGCATCTCGATGATGTGAGCGTCGAACAGGGGCAGATTGTCGAACAGGGGCAACTGATTGGTGAAATGGGGTCAACGGGCCGCTCGACCGGACCGCATCTGGACTGGCGGATCAAGCTGCGCAATCAGCGTTATGTCGATCCGGAACTCCTGTTGAATCTGGATCTGTCCGAGATCCGCAGCGATTAGCGATTTCGCCACCAAAGCTGACAAATTTCGCCGATTTTCGGCCATCACCCGCATCTAGCGTCTTGCCTAAGCAAGTGACTAGGCGTTTGATGGGATAAATTACCGTGAATTTGGATTGTACGATGGAATTTCACCGGACCAAGCGGCTTCCGCCCTATGTTTTCGAAGAAGTTAATCGGCTAAAGGCCGATTTGCGGTCAAAAGGTGCGGATATCATCGATTTCGGGATGGGAAATCCCGATTTGCCGACGCCGCAACATATTATCGACAAGCTGAAAGAAGTATCTGATGCGCCGCGGACCAATGGCTATTCCGCCTCGCGTGGCATTCCGGGGCTGAGGAAGGCCCATGCGCGCTATTATAAGCGCCGTTTTGATGTGGACCTGGATTCGGACAGCGAGACTATCGTTACGCTCGGGTCCAAAGAGGGTTTTGCCAATCTCGCCCAGGCCATCACAGCGCCGGGTGATGTCATTCTCGCGCCCAGCCCCTCCTATCCGATCCACACATTCGGCTTTCTGATTGCGGGCGGTGTGATCCGTCACGTTCATGCGCCGACGCCGGAAGACTATCTCAATGGTCTGCGTCATGCAGTGCAGCATTCCGTGCCCAAGCCGATTGCCGTGGTCATGTGCTACCCGTCCAATCCGACGGCCCAGACAGCGACGCTCGACTATTACCGCGATGTGGTCAAATTCGCGCAGGAAGAAGATCTCCTGATCCTGTCCGATCTTGCCTATTCGGAAATCTATTTTGGTGACACGCCGACCCCGTCCATGCTGCAGGTTGAGGGTGCACGCGAGCGTACAATCGAATTCACCTCGATGTCGAAAACCTATTCAATGGCAGGATTTCGCGTTGGATTTGCCGCTGGCTCGGCCAAGCTGGTCTCGGCGCTGGCACGGGTGAAATCCTATCTCGACTATGGCGCCTACACGCCGGTTCAGGTTGCGGCCTGCGCCGCCCTGGATGGTCCGCAGGACTGTGTCGATGAGGTGCGAGACACGTATCGCAAACGCCGTGATGTCCTGGTGGAGAGCTTTGGCCGCGCCGGCTGGGATATCCCGTCGCCGGACGCCTCCATGTTTGCCTGGGCCCCCCTGCCGCCGGGGTGTGAGAGCATGGGGTCGCTCGAGTTTTCCAAGGCCTTGATGGGAGAGGCCGGTGTAGCTGTTGCTCCAGGCATCGGCTTTGGCGAGCATGGCGAGGGGTATGTTCGCCTCGCCCTGGTCGAGAATGAGCAGCGGATACGTCAGGCGGCCCGCGCCGTCGGCGATTTCCTGAAGCCTCGCCGCCCGGCGCTGAGAGCGGTTTGACCGATTTCAAGTGAACCGGTCAGACCCACTTTTGACCGGCTAGAAATGCGTGCGCGTCGCTGCGTGCAAAAACCCGCCGGCCCTCGCGCGGCCACGGCGGCGACGCATGCGGGACTGCATCACATTGCGCGCTTCTTCCAGCGAGGGCAGGTCCTCGGCACCGGCATTGAGATCTTCACGGTGCGCCACAAAATCAGCATAGGCTTCCAGCTCAGGCGTCAGCATGGTGGCGACAATGTCGATCATGATCGCATCATCGATATAGCCGATGCCCGGGATCCGGTCAGGGATAAGATCATCCGGCTCGGCAAAATAGCACAGGGCATCCAGGACGCGGTCGCGGTCTTCACCGGAGAGTTTCCAATCCTCGTCGCGCACCATGCCGACCAGCGGCTCGAGCAGCGAGAGGCGTTCAGTGACGAAGGCCGGCGGGTTGGAGGCCAGCGCTTCCTTGGTCATTGCTGCAACGCTTTCCAGGATCTCCGATTCGTCAGACGTACGACCATCGCGGGCCTTGTTCAGTCGCTGTTTGAAAAAGTCGAGATCAGTCTCGGCCAATTCGAATTGCACCTTGATCGTCTCAGATGTGGAAGCGGACATGAGGTCTCTCTCTTGGCTAGTAGCGATGGGCAAAGCTCTCACACGGACCGCAGGCTGCGAACCGGGAACAGAATGGAATCCTTCCCTCAATAGGCGGCGCCAGGCAATGGTGCAATGCTTTAACCTGCAAGCACGGTCGTGTTTTCCCGCAGCTTGCGCGGGTGTTAACGGGCACTTTACCACCGTCGCAGCTTTCAGCCGACCCAGCCGCAAACTCGGCTATAATGGCGCTATGAATATCGCTTTCAATACAGCCGTGAATGGCATGCTTCAGGCCCAGTCAGCCTTTTCGACGGCCTCTCGCAATGTCGTTGAATCGGCGTCGCGAGGCGAAGATATTATTGACGCCATGGTGGCCGTGAAAAAAGCTGAGTCCACCCACGCAGCCTCTGCCACTATGGTGAAAGCATCCAGCGAGATGACGGATACATTACTCGACATAATCGTCTGACCGCAGTCCGGCCCCTGGTGGGCGGTGGGTGTCACCCCCTGTCATTTGTAGTCTCCATTGGCGTGTAGTCCACAAGAGGGGGTGACAGACCCGCCTGTGGCGAGGCTTTGGGCTCGCAATTTCCAGCGAAACACCCTAACTCACGGGCATGGCTCATCCCGTCTCCGTCGATATCGTCGCCGACTTCGTCTGTCCCTGGTGCTGGCTCGGAAAGCGCAATTGGGACCAGGCGGTCGCCCGTGTGCCGAACGTCCAGGTCGAAACGGTCTGGCGGCCCTATCAGCTCGATCCGACTTTGCCCGGCGAAGGCAAACCCTATCGCGAGTATATGAAGGCCAAGTTTGCCGGTGAGGAAGCCGCGAGCCGCTGGCAGGAGATGCGTGAGTATCTGGAGCGCGCCGCTCCGGCGGCTGGAATTGAGTTCCGCTTCGATGCGCTAAGCGTGCGTCCCAATACGCTGGATAGTCACCGGCTCATGCGCTGGTCGGCTGGCCAGGGCCAGGCTGATGCCATGGCGGAGGCTCTGTTCCAGGCATTTTTCGCCGATGCGCGTGATATCGGAGATCAGGCCGTGCTCTGCGAGCTCGCCGATGAGGTCGGGCTCGACGGCGAAATCATCGCCAATCTCCTGGCGGGTGACAAGGACAGCCAGCCGGTCTGGGAGGAAGAGATGTTTTACCGGAAGCTCGGTGTCTCCGGTGTCCCGACCTATATTTTCAACGGCGCCTTTGCGGTCTCCGGCGCGCAGGAGCCGGACGTCCTTGCGGACGCTATTCGTCAGGCTAGCCAGAGCGCGCCTGACAGGGAGGAAGAGGAATGACAGGGATTGAAATCGCAGGTCTTTATGGCGGGCTCCTGCTCGTCTTGATGGTCGTGCTCGCCTACAATGTCAGCCGTAATCGGCAGCGCACCGAAATCTCGCTCGGAATTGGCAAGGATCCAGCGCTCGAGCAGGCTAATCGCGTTCATGCCAATCTGATTGAGAATGCGGTTCCGGGAATGGTCGGACTGACCTTGCTGGCCCTGACCGGCAGTAGTGATTTGATTGTCCACGGTTTTGGCGTGGCGCTTGTTCTGAGCCGTATCCTGCATGCTCAGGGTCTGCTTTCTGCACCAGGCCGGACATTCGGCCGGCTTGTGGGGACGCTGCTCAGCTGGCTTTCCCTGCTGGGCATGGGTGTTTTGCTCATCATCTCTGCCTTCTAAGGATTGCCCGCAGCCCGGGGCTGAGGCTATAGCCGCACCATGACAACGCACTCCAATGCTCCCGACTCAGCACGGCTGCAGGATATCGCCGCCGATCTCATCGCTCTTGCCTTGCGTGCCGGAGCCGATTCTGCTGAAGCCTCGGTCGGGGAATCCCGCGCCACCGAGCTCTCCATCCGCGATGGGCAGCTTGAAGATATCGAGCGTTCCGAAACTCTTGATGCGGGAGTGCGGGTTTTTGTCGGCAAGCAACAGGCCGGCGTCGCCTTCTCCGATCTTTCGACCGCTGGGCGCGAAAGCACAATTGCGCGGGCTGTTGCCATGGCCAAAGCGGCCCCGGAAGACCCGTTCTCGGCCCTCGCCGAGGCAGATCGTCTCGCCGATAACCCGCCGGACCTGGCCATGTTCGACGAAACGGTCTGGAGCCCCGCTGAGCTGGAAGCGCGTGCGATTGAAGTCGAGACGGCCGCGCGTGCTATTCCCGGTGTCTCGATGACCGATGCGGCCTTTGCCAGTTTCGGCCAGGGTGCTGCAGCCTATGCGACCTCTACCGGTTTCAATCGTGGCTGGCGAAAATCCACATTCAGCTATGGGGCCAGCGTTATTGCCGGTGCCGATGGTGCTATGGAGCGCGATTATGCGGCGACAAGTGCCCGGCGTCCTGGCGATTTGCGGTCCACCGAGGCTATTGGCACAGAAGCCGGTGAGCGTACTGCCAGTCGGACCGGGCCGCGCAAGATCGAAAGCGGCAGCTTGCCCGTCCTGTTTGACAGGCGTGTTGCCTCGACTTTTCTGAGTGCGCTGAGCGGCGCGGTCAGCGGACCTGCCGTCGCTCGCGGTGTTTCTTTCCTGCGCGACCATCTCGGCCAGCAAGTCTTCGCGAACGGGATTGATGTTCTCGACGAGCCCCATCGCGATTGGGGCCACGGGTCGGCGCCCTTCGACGGGGAGGGAACGGTCAATCGCGCAATGAAGATCATTGATGATGGACGCCTGACGAGCTGGTTCCTGAATTCCGCCAGCGCGCGTCAGCTCGATATGAGCCCAACCGGGCATGCGCGACGCAATATGGGTGGGCCACCTGGTGCCGGACCGACCAATCTGCATCTCGCTGCCGGGGCGCAAAGCCGCGATGACATGATTGCTGCGATCGATGACGGGCTTTTGATTATGGAGATGTTCGGGCCATCGCTCAACGCCAATACCGGCGACTGGTCTGTCGGCGTCTCCGGATATCGCATCGAGGGCGGCGTCATCGGTTATCCGGTCAGCGAAATTACCGTTGCGGGTAATCTGGTTGATATCTTTGGCCGTCTGATCCCGGCCAGCGATCTGAAATTCTATGGCGCGATCAACGCACCCAGCGTCTTTGTCGATGCGATGGCCATTGGCGGCCTTTAAATCATTCGAGAGGATTGAACATGGCGAATCCAACAGACAGCAAGTTCGAGAAGCAACTTCTTCACATCGTGCTTGGCGGTGAGCTGGAGACCGTCGATCCGGATAATGTGACCTTCAAGAATCTTGAGGGCATTGATTTCGTAGGTGCATTCGGCACGTATGAAGAGGCCCGTGCAGCCTGGAAGGGTGCGGCCCAGCGTACGGTGGACAATGCCCATATGCGCTATTTCATAATTCATGCGCACCAGCTGCTGGTGCCCAATCCGGCAAAGTAACGTCTCCGGTGAGCGCCGCGTCGCACACATCGACCTGGAGCCTGGGCCGCCGTCTCTGGCGGGACTGGGTCGCGAAACGGCCCGGCCTCGTCCTGCTGGGTCTTGTCTTTGCGGCGATTACGGCCACCGCTGCGGCGAGCTATGCCGGGGTGATCGCGTGGACGTTCGACATGCTCGACGCGCGCGACCCCGATCTGTTCCCGGCCGCACCCCTGGCCATTCTGGGGCTCGCCCTTGTGAGATCGCTGAGCCTTTACGCCCAGACCGTACAGACCAATAAGCTGGCGCTGAATGTCATGCAGGACATGCAGAACGCCATGTTCGCCAAGTTGATCGGCTCGGATTTCGCGCGGCTGCAGAGCGAGGCCGTCGGCTCGATTGTCTCGCGCTTTACCAATGACATCACACTTCTGCGCGAAACCCTGGTTCGTCTGGCCAATAATCTGGTGCGCGATGTCCTGATGGTCGTCGCGACTATTGCCTGGATGCTCTATCTCGACTGGATGCTGACGGTGATGATCCTGATCGTCTATCCAATCGCCTTCTACCCGGTCGTTCGAATCGGTCAGCGCCTGCGCAAGACATCCGCAGACGCGCAATCGCAGATGGGGGCGGTGACCAGTCAGCTGGAGGAGAGCTTCTCCGGCTCCCGCATGATCAAGACCTATGGGCTGGAAGACTATGAAACGGGTCGGGCCGGGCAGGCCTTTTCCCAACGGCTGCGCTTCCTGCTTCGCATTACCGAGAACAAGGCGCGGGTCGACCCCATCCTTGAAGTGGTCGGCGGTCTCGCCTTGGCCGGTCTGGTCGGTTTTGCCGGCTGGCGCCTGATCCAGGGTGAGACCTCGATTGGCAGCCTGATGGGCGTTTTGACCGGGATTGGTGTCATGTCTCCCGCCATCCGCGCGATCGGTACCCTCAATGCGGTGGTGCAGGAAGGCTTTGCCGTGCTCGAACGGGTCTATGCCATTCTTGACCGGGAAGACCAAATCCAGCCGGTCATCAATGCGCCCGCCCTGATCCCGAACGGGGGTGCGCTGCGGCTTGATCGGGTCGATTTCGACTATCCTGACGGGACGCGTGCCCTCAACTCGGTTTCCATCGAGGCCTTGGCCGGCCAAACGATCGCGCTTGTGGGGCCATCCGGTTCGGGCAAGTCGACAATCCTGAACCTCATCCCGCGACTTTATGATGTAACCGGCGGCGTGGTGGAAATTGACGGTCAGGATATACGCGGCGTGTCCCTTTCGAGCCTGCGCGATGCGATGGCGCTGGTCAGCCAGGATGTGACCCTGTTCGACGATACCGTTCGGGCCAATATCGGCTTCGGGCGTCTGGATGCCGGTGATGACGCCATTATTGCTGCCGCCAAGGCCGCGGATGCTCATGACTTCATTAGCGAGCTTCCGGCCGGATATGATGCTCCGGTGGGACCGCGTGGCAGCAATCTCTCCGGTGGACAGCGACAACGTATCTCCATTGCCCGTGCGATCCTCAAGGACGCACCGATCCTGCTTCTCGACGAGGCGACTTCTGCCCTGGATACAGAGTCGGAACGTCGCGTCCAGGCCGCGCTCGAACGCCTGTCCGAGGGGCGCACCACGCTGGTGATCGCGCACCGCCTGTCGACGGTTCGGGAGGCCGATCGGATCTACGTGCTCAGCGACGGGGCGGTCTGCGAGACCGGTCGTCATGATGATCTCGTCGCGTCGGACGGGCTTTACGCCAAGCTTTGCCGTCTGCAATTCGGTGCGGACAACTAGCCCGCCTTTGCAGCATCCTCTGCGCTCAACTGTGCGGGCAGGTCGACCGTAAAGACCGAGCCGGCTCCCGGCGCGCTTTCCACCCGGATATCTCCGCCCATTAATTCCGAGAGTTTCTTGGCAATGGCCAGGCCGAGCCCGGTACCACCATTCTTGCGCGCCAGCTCGCTTTCGGCTTGGCTGAAGGGGCGGAAAATCCGGCCAATGAGGTCTCCATCCATGCCGATACCGGTATCGCAGACTTCATAACGCACACGCTGGCGACCGAAACTGTCCTGGGCGGTCAGGCAGCGCATCCGGATCTCACCACGTTCGGTGAACTTTACCGCATTCGACAGCAGGTTGGACAAGATTTGCCGAACCCGCGCCGGATCGCCGCCGATTTCCTTCTCCGCACACGGGTCGATCTCGAGATGAAGATTGAGGCCCTTCTCAAGGGCTTTCATCCGATAGGGGCCGACCACGCTTCGGGTCAGCTCACCGGCGTTATAGCTGGATGTCTCGACCTCGAAACGTCCCGACTCGATGTTTGCCAGGTCCAGAATATCGTTCAGGATGCCGAGCAGGTCCTGCCCGGATTGCTGGATAAGGGTGACCATTTCGGCCTGTGACGATGTCAAGTCGGTTGCGCTCAACAGGCTGGACATGCCCAGTACACCATTCATGGGTGTCCGGATTTCATGGCTCATAGTGGCGAGAAACTTGGACTTGGCGCGGCTGGCCTCGGTCGCCTGCTGGCGCGCCTCGACGAGGTCGTGAATATCGGTCATGGCGCCGACAAAACGGAAGGGTTCCCCATCGGGCGAACGGACGGCCTCGCCGCGAATGCGGAACCAGCGATGGGTCCCGCCAACGACTTTCAGGCGCGCGGTCATGTCGAAGGCGCGGCCGGAGCGATAATGGGTTGCCAGTCCGGTATTGAAACGCTCCTGATCCTCGCGATGGATGAGGGTATGAAAACTGTTTGAGCCGGCGGTGAAGTCCTTGGGCTGATACCCGAGCAGTGACCGGCATCGCGCCGAGAGATAGATTTGATCCGTCTCAAGACACCAGTCGAGTATCCCGTCCGACGTCCCCTTGACCGCCAGTGCTGCTCGGTCACCGGATTCCTGGGTCAAAATGTCAGAGGTCAGGCGGCGCTTGTAATGATTGAAGACGCCGAGCAATTCGTCGGCGTCCGTGATTGGATCCCTGAACAGGGCGACGATAATACCGACGGTCTGCGCGCCGTTGAATAATGGCATCGCCAGATAGCCCCGGATATTCATCTCCTGCAGCATGAAATCCTGCGGGAAAGCATGGGCCACATCGTCATCGTGGATGGCAGCGCCAATCCGGATCACCTCGGCGCAGGCCGTGCCTTGAAGCGGGTAGCAGAAATTCGACGAGGTCTCGTAGGCATTGGCGACCTTGAGGGTGCGGATATAGCGATGGCCGGCATCGATTCGGCCCACATAGACGCGCTCGGCTTGGAACAGCTTGGCGGTCTGGCGGACAAAGGCGCCAAGGAATGTCTGGCAACATTCTCTCGACATAAGATAATTCAGCTGATTCAGCCGATCCTTGCAGACCGCATCTCTGAGCGCCAGATCGCGCATACCACTCTCCCAGTCCCGCCATTTGCGTGCGCAGGCGCGCAAACGTGGTTAACGCGGATTAATCTGCCGCAAACCTGTGGAAAGAGGGTCTCATATCTGATGAATCAGTGGGTTATAAAGAATCAATGCTACGCTATTCGCGCCGAAGAATACGTTCAGTCAGTAGGTTACCCCACCAACTTGCCATGAATTCCGCCTGTACGGCTTCGCGGTCATAGACATTTTCAACCCAGTCCCAAAAAGCGATGGGAATCGATTCGTTATAGCGTCGATACGTCTCGAAGAAATGATCGAGCACGCCGGTTTTCCCGGCCTTAACATGAAGATATTTAAGCGAAAGATGGCTGATCGCCTCGTCATAGGGCAGATCGAGATGCACCAGCCGGAAAAAGACCGACATAAGGCCGGCCCGGTCCGCGCCGGACTTGCAGTGCAAAAGCGCCGGATACTCGATCTCGGAGAAGATTCGCTTCGCCCGCTGCATCCGGTCCAGATAGGGCGCCTCGCGAGAGCCGAAGGGCATGTCGATCATGACCAGGCCAAGCTTGTCGCAGGCTTCCTTCTCCAGATCGTAATAGCACACGCCCGGCTGGGTGCCGCGGATATTGAGAATCGTCTTGAAACCCTCGGCCTTGAGCGCTTCCAGACGCTGGGGTGAGGGCTGGTTGGCGCGCCACATGCCGCCGCCTACCTCGTGCATATTGTGAAAGCGCTCACGCAGAATCCCGTGATCTTTCCACAGATAGTCATTCCAGGCGCGTTTGCGGTCTTTCGGGTCGGTCAGGTCGTAAGCCATACTCAGTCCATTCGTTTGCAGCGCATTTAGGCCGCGCCGGGCGTGCTGGCAACCGCGAGGCACTCTTGACCTTTTCCGATGAGAGGGCGAACTGAGAGCATGTTGAAACGTCTTCTCGCCCAGGGCTGGATGCAGGAAATCATCGGCTTCCTCGTCTTTGCCTATATTGAAACCGTCCGGCGCTCCATTCGCTGGGAGGTCCGCGGCATGGATTTTATCGATCAGATCCATACCGAGAATAAGCCCATTATCGGCGTATTCTGGCACGGGCGGATAACGATGGCGCTTGAGGGCTGGAACAAGCATCGCGATCGAATGATGGCGGTCGCCTCGCGGTCCCGGGATGCCGAGCTGGGGCAGAAACTCGTCAATTGGTATGGCGTGAAGCTCGCCCGCGGTTCCTCGCGCAATCGGGACAAGCCCGGAAAGTCCAAGGGCGGGGAACGTGCCTATCGCGAAGTCCTGCGCCATGTCTGCGAGGGGGGGAGCGCCGCTTTTACCCCGGACGGGCCGCGCGGACCGCGCATGCGCGCCGGATTTGGGCCGGTGCTCCTGGCCCGTGATAGCGGTGTACCGATTGTGCCCTTCTCATGGTCAACCCGGCGCAAGACGATTCTCCAGGGCTCCTGGGACAAGCATTATCTTCCCGCTTATTTTACCACGGGCGTCATTATCTGGGGCAATCCCATCTATGTGCCGCAAGATGCAACGCAGGATCAGCTCGAAGCCTTTCGCCAGAAGATGGAAGATGAGATGAACCGGATCTCGCTCGAGGCGGACGAAGCCGCCGGTGGCGAGGGGGTCCGCCCCGCCGAGGAATCCCGCCCGAAAACCGGACCGGATGGTGTGCTTCTATGAGCCTGCCGCCGTCTCTCGCTATTTATCGCGCGATGATGCGGCTGATTGCGCCCGCAGCACCCCTGATCCTCAATTGCCGGGCCCGGGCCGGAAAGGAAGACCCGGACCGTCGCCATGAAAGACTGGGGCGTCCGCGCGAGCCGCGGCCTGAGGGAAGGCTGGTCTGGCTGCACGGGGCCAGCGTCGGCGAAAGCCTGATGCTGGTGACGCTTGTGGAAGAGCTGGGCGGTGTCCAGCCGGATTTGAATTTCCTGGTCACCACCGGAACAATGACCTCCGCCCGGCTGATGGCAAAGCGTCTGCCGTCCAATGCCCGGCATCAATATGTGCCGCTGGATACGCCATCGGCCGTGACGGGTTTTCTGGATCACTGGCAGCCCGATCTGGCTGTTTTCGCAGAGAGCGAGTTGTGGCCGAACCTGATCCTTGAGACGGCGCGTCGCGGAACGCCAATGGCGCTGGTGAATGCGCGGATGAATGAAAAATCCCTGCGTGACTGGCGTCGGCGCCCGGACACGGCCCGCTGGCTCCTGGCCTGTTTCGACTGGATCGGCGCGGCCGATCACAGGACCCGTGACGGGCTGGAAAATCTCACCGGCGCCGCGATAGAGATGGCGGGCAATCTCAAGCTGGAAGCCGCCCCCATGCCGGCGGACCCGCATGAATTGTCGCGTATCCGGGTTGCCCTGGCCGGGCGCAGAGTCTGGCTCGCGGCCTCGACCCATCCGCGCGAGGATGGGGTGGCGCTGGCCGCAAACGCCTACCTCAAGGCCCGTCATTCCAATGCGCTTCTGATCCTGGCGCCGCGACATCCGGAACGCGCCGACGAGATTGTGAAGCTGATGAAACGTCACAAGCACAGCTGGGCCCGCCGCTCGGCGCAGGAGACGCCGGAAGCCGAGCAGGATGTCTGGCTGGCAGATACGCTGGGTGAAATGTCGATTTGGTATGCCGTGGCACCTGCGGCCTTTATCGCCGGAAGCCTGCGTCCGGATATTGGCGGCCACAATCCCATCGAGGCGACACAGGCTGGTGCAAGCGTGATCTCCGGTGAGCATGTCGCCAGCTTCCAGGATGTGTTTGACGCCTACCGGACGCATGGGGCCGCCCAATGGGTTGATGATGCGCTGACCTTGTCCGAAGCGGTCGAAGCCGTCTGGGACCATAAGGGGCCGCAACTGGATAATGCGCGCGCCGCGATCCGAGACGCATCCGGCGGTGCGCTGGAGCGTACGCTGTCTGTCCTGCTTGGCCTGCTCGACCCGGATGCGGGAGAGTTGGCATGAGAGAACCGGCCTTCTGGCGAATGGATGCCCCGCGCGGTTCCGCTGCCCTGACCCGGGCATTGCTGTCGCCGCTGGCGGCGCTCTATGGCTGGATAGGCCAGCGTCGCATTGACAAGACCACGCCGTTCGATGTCGGAATTCCGGTCATTTGCGTCGGTAATATCACCCTTGGCGGTACCGGCAAGACGCCGGTCAGCCAGACCATTCTGGCGCGGCTGCAGGCGATGGAGAAAACGCCTCACGCCCTGTCGCGCGGCTATGGCGGGCGGTTGAAAGGCCCGGTCATGGTCGATCCGGATGTTCATACAGCGGCTGATGTCGGTGATGAACCCCTGCTTCTGGCGCGATCGGCGCCGGCCTGGATCAGTCGCAGCCGACCGCAAGGGGCTGATTGCGCCGTGCGGGCGCAGGCGGATCTGATCGTGATGGATGACGGACATCAAAATCCGAGCCTCAAGAAGGATTTGTCTCTGGTTGTCGTCGATGGCGTGACCGGCTGGGGCGCCGGGCGGGTCTTCCCGGCAGGACCCTTGCGGGAAAAGGTCTCGCGCGGCCTGTCGCGTGCCGATGCGGTTATCGTCATGACCCCGGGGCCGGACGCAGAGCCGGGCTATCGCGACCTGCGGCTGGAGGATCTGGAAATCCCGGTCCTGCACGCCTGGCTCGCACCGCTGGCACCGCCACCGCCAGGTAAACTCCTCGCTTTTGCCGGGATTGGCAGACCGGAGAAATTCTTCGACAGCCTGGTCGCTGCCGGTGGGGATGTGTGCGATCTCGCAGATTTTCCGGATCATCACCCTTACAGCATGGCCGATCTCAACAGGCTGGAAATCCTGGCAAAATCGCATCAGGCCCAACTCATCACAACGGAGAAGGACTGGGTGCGCCTGCCGCCGGACTGGCGCGAGAGCGTGACTGCCTGGCCGGTGCGCGCCGAGTTCGCCAATCCGGCCGCCCTGGACGCGTTATTGCATCGCGTCATAGACGCTTAACGCCCGGACCGTTACATCTGCCCCATGACCCAGGTGCAGGCAGCAACTCCTTTTCTGACGCGACTGGGCTGGCGTTTCGAAGCGCTGGCCTGGGACGCTTACGAGGCCTGGTACAAGGCCAAGGGTATTGATGCTGCCTCCGATGCTGCGGGCGCCCTCCTGCGTCGTCTCGGCCCGCTGACCCCGGTCCACAATGTGGCGCGGATCAATATGCAGCGCTGCTTCCCGGACGCGGCCGCGCCGGAGATTGAGCGCCTACTCGGCGGGATGTGGGAGAATTTCGGCCGTCTGATCGGCGAGATGCCGCACCTGTCTGTTTTTGCGGGCCCTGAATTCGCCGACCGGGTCGAGTTTATCGGCCGGGAGAAATTCGAGGCTGCGCGGGATGCCGGCGATCCGCTGGTCATCATCTCCATGCATCACTCCAATTGGGAAGTGGCAGCGTCCGCGATCTCCCAGACCGGCCTGCCCTGCCATATCACCTATCGTGCCGCCAATAACCCTCTGATTGATCGCCGTATTTCAAATACTCGGCGGGGCTATGGTGTGAAAACCCTGACCGCCAAGGGCGGCGATGGGGCCAAGGCGCTGATGCAGGCGCTGAAGGCAGGCGAAAGCATCGCCCTGATGAATGATCAGAAAATGAATGATGGCGTGGAAGCCCCCTTTTTCGGCCATCCTTCAATGACGGCACCGGGACCGACGCGCCTTGCCATGCGCCATGGCGCTCGGCTCACCCCGCTTTCGGTCAGGCGCACTGGCGGGGTGAATTTCCGGGTTGAAGTGCATGACCCGATCGAGCTCTCCGATAATCCGGACAAGTCCCAAGCGATCATCGATACGGTGGCGATCATCAATCAATGGGTTGAAAGCGAGATCCGCAAGGCACCGGAGCAATGGTTCTGGGTGCATCGGCGCTGGGCCAAGAGCGTTTACAAGACGCCCTAGCGCGGCGGGCGGGTATAGTGCGCGATCCGGTCCAGTATCCGCAGGCTGACGGATGAGTCCCAGGCCTCGGTCCGGCTAAAAAGTCGGCTCATCGCCAGCAAGGCTTCGGCGTGAATCTGGCGGTATTCCGCGTCCCGGCTGACCGGGCGATGACGTCGTCGGCTCATCGATCTTCCTTTGCGATTAGCACCTGCGCCCGCGAGGCGGATAGGCGGGCATGTCCCATGACCTTTTAAGGTCTGGGCGTGGAAGGCATGCGGGAGGCCGGACGGGCCTTGAAGTGTAGTAAGTGTGGATGGC
>JBELMP010000046.1:0-15772 GCA_042095695.1 Maricaulis sp.
ATCATCATGCTGATTGCGACTAGTCGAGGCTGCGCAGGATCAGGTTTTCCAGATATTCCTGTCGACCGGAGCGCTGTTGTCCGTTCTTGGCATCTGCAATGGCACGATCGACCGCAGCATCGAGCGTCGTGGATCTTGCTTGCAGGAACTGTCCGAACTCCTCCGACCAGCCGGCATAGCGTGCCGCCTTGTTCTCAGCGAGCGTCTTCGCTTCGATCAGCGCTTCAGCCGCCAGCAAGCCTTTTGCCAGGGCATCCAGCCCCCCGATATGGCTGTGGAAGAGGTCTTCCGGGTCGATTGACTGGCGTCGGACCTTGGCGTCGAAATTGAAACCGCCCGTGTCGAAGCCTCCGCCGCGGATCAGCTCATACATCGCCAGGGTGATATCGCGCGTGTCCAGATTGAACTGGTCTGTATCCCAACCATTCTGGGCATTGCCGCAATTGATATCGATCGAGCCCATAACACCAAAGGCATTGGCGGTGGCGACTTCATGCGCAAAGGAATGTCCTGCCAGCGTTGCGTGGTTCGGCTCGATATTGACGTGGACCTCATTCTCAAGTCCGTAGGTTTTCAGGAAGCCATAGACTGTCGCGGTGTCGAAATCATATTGATGATACATCGGTTCGTGCGGCTTTGGTTCGATCAGGATCTTCCCGGTAAAGCCGATCGCGTGCTTGTGCTCGACAACCATGGCAAGGAAGCGTCCGAACTGGTCCAGCTCGTGTTTGAGATCCGTATTCAACAGCGTGTCATAACCTTCACGCCCGCCCCAGAGGACGTAATTGGCGCCGCCCAGTCGCTTTGTCGCGTTCAGACAGTCGCGGATCTGCCTGAGAGCGCAGGCAGTCACATCAGGATCCGGATTCGTCAGACCACCGGCTGCATAGCGCGGATGGGAGAAGAGATTGGCCGTGCCCCAGAGCAGTTTCTGACCGGTCCGTGACTGATGCGCCTCCAGATCATCAACGGCTTCCGCAAAATTCTGCGCAAGCTCGTCCGGCGTGTCTGATGCTTCACACACATCGATGTCATGGAAGCAATAGAAGGGCGTCCCAAGTTTGGCGAAAAACTCGAAGGCAGCCGCCCGCCGCAGCGCGGCGTCGCCGTTCGCATTCCAGGCGCGTGGGAATGTCCCGCCGCCGAAGATATCGAAGCCGTCCCAACAGAAGGTGTGCCAGAAACAGATCGCCGGGCGCAGGTGTTCCTCCATGCGCTTGCCAAGCACCAGCCGGTCCTTCTCGTAATGGCGAAAGGCGAGGGGATTGGTCGTCTCCGGCCCCTCGAAGCGAATTGTATCAATGCCCGGGAAGAACTCGGTATCTGTGGAGGAGTGATGTCCGTCAGCCATGTGTCTGTCCTTGATTGTCAGGGGTCAGGATTCGATCAGTGAGTGAGGTTGCGCGCGACCGACGCTGACAAGGTCAGGCAGGTCTGAAAGGGCTTTTCCGACCGGGTCGCGACTGCGATTTGAAATGACATTTTTGTTCGCTCCCCCACTTTTATTTTTGAACTCGGATGCTATTGATAGCGCTATCATATGAGCCATGCAAATCCCGTTGCCCTGTGGGCAGGCCGAGGGGCTGTCGGAGCTCGAGGGAGGGGCTGGTGATAGAATTGAAGTCGGGCGGTTGGACTGTCGCTTGCGACCCCGAGCGAGGCGGCGGACTGGTTTCAGGCCGCTTTAACGGGCATGATATCCTGCGTCCAGCCGACGCTGATCATCACAGTTTTGCCCCGCTTCAGCTTGCAAGCTTTCCCCTGATTCCATTTTCCAACCGGATCCAAAACGGGCGGTTCACCTTTCGGGGCAAATCGGTCTGCTTGCCCCAAGACCTCCCCGGCGAGCCCAATGCGATCCATGGTCATGGATGGCTCGCGCCATGGGAGGTGGAGGCAGCCAGTTCGGAGCGATTAAGCCTGACCTATCGGCATGCTGCCGATGCCTGGCCCTGGGCTTATTCTGCTCAGCAAATCATTCATCTAAACCCGGCGGAAATGCGTCTGGACTTGTGTATCGTGAATGACTCTGAGGACGCCATGCCTGCCGGGCTCGGTTTCCATCCCTATCTAGTCCGCACACCTGGTTGCGAGATACGCTTCCGAGCCGGTCGGGTCTGGGTCGGCCCGGACCATGGTATTCCAGCCGAAGCCCTGCGCCCGTCCGGAGATTTTGATTTCTCATCTCACCGGAGACCAGGCGGTCAGACGATCGATCATTGCTACGCTGGCTGGGACGGTCGTGCCGATATCGACTGGCCGGAATTGGGTCTCGCTCTGACGATGTCGGCGGGACCGACGCTTCGTCACCTTGTGGCCTTCATACCCGAGCAGGCCGAGTATTTTTGCCTTGAGCCTGTTTCCAACATGAATGATGCCGTCAATTGGCTTGATCGCAGTGTTGATACTGGTATCCGGATTCTTGAGCCTGGCGGCCAGCTCACCGGAACGGTCAGCTTCCGGATTCGTGCCTTATAGCGCGCTGGCAGTGCGATCAGCGGGCGCTGACGGAGCCAGACGCATCTTGAATGCGATATCAACTACTCTAGAAAAGGCTATGTATCCAACGAACTAGTGCCTATACTTAATGCCGAAACAGCGATGCTAATCGCCTTATTGCCTGCGATATCATGAGCAAAAAAACCACGACGACGATTAAGGATGTTGCTGAACTGGCATCGGTTTCTCCGATGACCGTGTCGCGTGTGCTGAATAATTACGACATGGTGAAAGAGTCGACGCGGCAGCGCGTTCAGGACGCAATGCGGGCGCTGAACTATCGACCTAATCTGATGGCCCGAAATCTGGCCGGGCGATCGGGTCTCTTTATCGGACTTATCTATCGCAACCCGAGTTACGGCTATCTCAGCGAGTTTCTGCTCGGTGCGCTGAATGCCTGCCGAAGCCTTGGGCATAACCTGATCGTTGAAGAGCCCTTCTTGGACCGAAAAATGGTCGATCTGGAGCTGATTGAGCGCCGCTTCCTGGACACAAGCATCCAGGCCCTGATTGTCGTGCCGCCCCTGTCCGATGACCCCCAGCTTATTGATGTTCTGGAGCGTACAAAGATCACCTATGTCTGTGTCAGCCCTCGTTTGGGGGGCTATGCCGGGGCCAGCGTCGGCATGAATGACATTGATGCGGCGCGGGAGATGACGGAGTATCTGCTGGGTCTGGGGCATAAGCGCGTGGGGCTTATAAAGGGGCCACCGGATCACATGGCCAGTGACCTGCGTTTCACCGGTTACCGGCAGGCGCTAAGCGCCAGCAACACGGCTGTTGATGTCGATATCATTGCCGCTGGCGATTTCACTTATGTGTCCGGTATGCAGGCCGCCGAACGCCTGATGCAGTCTTCCAACCCACCGACCGCGATTTTTGCGAGCAATGATGACATGGCGGCTGGGGCAATCACCACGCTGCATCGTCTCGGCTTGCGGGTGCCGGAAGACGTCTCTGTCGTCGGATTTGACGATACGGCCACAGCGTCGGCGATCTGGCCGCCGCTCACGACGATCCGCCAGCCGATCCGCGAGATGGCCAATGCCGCAATCCAGACCCTTGAGCGGATGGTCGGTCAGGATGAAACGGCACCGCTCACAGCAGCGGACAGGCAAAGACTACCCCACCAGCTGATTGTGCGGGAATCTGCGGCTGCGCCCGCCCATTCCCGCTAGGCCGAAGGCGCGGGTCAGGCCGCGCGGCTGTGCTTCTTGAGATATTGCTCATGGTCCTCGAACTGTTCGAGGCATTTATTCATGGCCCGCCGGATCTCCGCCATGCGTTTATCCAGCTTTTCGTCAGAAAGATGATTGATGACGGGATGATAGCGCTTTGGCCGGAAATTCTGCCCCTCGAAGACGGCGAACCAGCTGGTCTCGCCAAAGAGCTCATTGTCGTGCCGATAGAGACGCCCATTCTCCATATAGATATCGATACGCTGCTGCAGTGACTCGGGGAGTTCCATGGTCCGGACATAATTCCAGAACGGGCTGTCATCTCGCTGCGTAGCGCAATAATGTAGGATCAGGAAATCGCGGACCTGTTCGAACTCGGCTAGCGTACGCTGATTATAATAATCAATATCCCGTTCATTGAAGTATTTGTCAGGGAAGTTGGTCATCAGGCGAGCGATGGCCGTCTGGATCAAATGGATCGAGGTGGACTCAAGAGGTTCCAGGAAACCGCCGGCCAAACCGAAAGACACGACATTCTTGTTCCACGGTTTTTTGCGAATTCCGGTCTTGAAGCGCAGGAAGCGCGGATCGGAGATCGGTGCGCCGTCGAGACCGGATTGCAAGGTCGCATAGGCCTCGTCATCGCTGATGTATTCGCTGCAATAGACGTGACCATTGCCCAGCCTGTTCTGCAACGGGATCCGCCATTGCCAACCTGCTTTGTGCGCAGTGGCGCGCGTGTAGGGCGTCAGCGTACCGTTCAGCTCGCAAGTTTGAGCGACGGCGCGATCGACCGGTAGATAATGGGACCAATCATCATATCCGGACTTCAGTGTCTGCTCGATAAGCAGGCCGCGGAAACCCGTGCAATCGATGAAAAGCTCGCCTTCGATACGCTCGCCGGATTCCAGCTGCACACTTTCGATAAACCCGTCTTCGCCGCGCTGGTGAACCTCGACAACCTTGCCTTCAATCCTTTGGACGCCGCGTTTTTCCGCAACTTCCCGCATATACTTGCCGTAGAGCGTGGCATCGAATTGGTAGGCGTACTCGATGTCGGCCAGCGGCGAGCCACGCAAATCCGGTTTGGGATGGGTGAAGCGGTTAAGCTTTGAAGCAATAATCTGGAGATTATAGTCTTCCAGCGGAAAGGTGTTTTCACCTTGCATATGGCGGAGCCAGAAGTGGTGGAAGTGGATGCCATCCATATTCACGCCATAGGGGCTGAACGGGTGGAAATACCGATCGCCAACCTGGCCCCAGTTCACAAATTCAATGCCCAGCTTGAACGTTGCATTGGTCCGGCTCAGATACTCCGCTTCATCAAGGCCCACCAGCTTGTTGAAATAGCGAATATGCGGAATCGTGGCTTCTCCGACGCCGACCGTACCGATTTCCTCTGACTCAATGAGCCGGATCCGCACCGTCGGATCGCGCAATAGAATCGAGAAGGCTGCCGCCGCCATCCAGCCGGCGGTGCCACCGCCGACAATTACGATTTCCTTGATGCTGAGATCTTGCATGTCGCTGCCCCTCCTCCTCAGGCGGTTGTATCCGCCCAGGCATAATTTTGTAAGAACGCCTTGTGTGTCTGCATACGCGTGACTGCGCCATCCATGGCATTGCGCATGGAAGCCAGGCTTCGCGTGATGTTCGCATTGTCAACTGTTTCCACGATCGGGTCGACGGCCTTCGGCCAGATATTCTGACCAAGCAGAACAGCGACCCAGCTCGGTTTGGAGAAGAGCTCATCCTCATAGCGGAAAATCCGACCCGCCTCGCGGAAGAGCTCGATCCGGCTGGTCAGCGAATCGGGAATATCCATCGTCCGCGTATAGCGCCAGAATGGCGTGTCATCGCGGGCCGTTGCCTTGTAATGAAGGATGATGAAATCACGCACTTGCTCGAATTTCTTGACCAGCTGGCGATTATACTCATCGCGCACGGCGTCCGGAATCTCTGCGGTCGGGAATAGGGCAATGAATTTGCTGATGCCTTCCTGGATCAGGAATAGTGATGTCGATTCAAGCGGTTCCAGGAAACCGCCTGATAGGCCGATCGCCACGCAGTTTTTCTCCCAGAGACGGGTTCGATGCCCGGTCCGGAATTGAATCTTGCGCGGTTCTCCGATCGGCGCGCCGTCGAGGTCAGCGAGCAGGCTCTCAATCGCCTCGTCATCATTGAGCAGATTGCTGGAGTAGATATGCCCGTTTCCAGTGCGGTGCTGGGTCGGAATCCGCCATTGCCAGCCGGCCGACTTGGCCGTTGAGATCGTATAGGGAAGGATTTCCTCGGTCCGCTCGCAGGCGATGGCCTGGGCGGTGTCACAGGGCAGCCAGTGAGACCAGTCCTGGAACGGAACCTCGAGGGTTTTGTTGATCAAAAGGCCTCGAAAACCTGTGCAGTCGAAGAAGAAGTCTCCTGCAATATCGCGTCCGCCGTCCAGCGAGATGGCAGTGATGTTGCCGGTCTCGGCGTTCTGGCCGACCTCTGAAACCCGGCCCTCGATGCGTTTCACGCCGCGCGTCTCCGCATAGGCGCGCAAAAAGGCCGCATAAGCCGTCGCGTCAAAATGATAGGCGTATCTGAGCTGGGACAATACCGAGCGTGGATTTGGATCCGGCATGGCGAACTTGCCATCCTTGGCCGCAACCGCGCTCAGGCTGAAATCCTCGATATCAGCGACTGTGCCATCGCGGTGATGGCGCAGCCAGAACTGGTGGAAATCGATCCCGTTCATATCGGCGCCATGCGAACCGAACGGGTGGAAGTAGGATTCCCCCAGCTGGCCCCAATTGACGAATTTGATGCCGAGCTTGAACGTCCCGTTCGTGGCCTTGAGAAATTCGGCTTCAGGAATGCCCAGGATCGCATTGAAATTGATGATATCCGGGATCGTCGCTTCGCCGACGCCAATCGTGCCGATCTGCTCTGATTCCACCAATGTGATCTGAACGGCATGGCTCGGCAGCAGGCTCGACAGGGCGGCTGCCGTCATCCAGCCCGCTGATCCACCGCCCACAATGACAATGTCTTTGATATTGGATGCCCGCATGTCAGCCATGTTTCTGTTTTTCCAGATACTGCTTCAACTTGCTCATATAGGTTTGGTGCGGCGGAATTCTCGGCACCAGCTGTTCGATCGACTGCCGGATGGTGGCGAGCTCGCGGCTGGACGAGGCCTCTGAAACGCGATGCAATTGTCGATCATACTGGCGCGGCCGCCGACCGAGGCCCAAGTGCAAAATCGTCCAGTCCTCATCATTGAAGGGCTCAAGATCGAAACTGGTCAACAGGCCGCGGTTTTCGAATTGGGCGCGTTTGCGCGCCAGATCGGCACAGTCCGCGAAGGCTTGGTTCGCCGCCACCCAATAGGGCGTTTCCGGGGCGCCATCGACCGTCAGAATAGCGCCATTGAACAGCGCGGCGTGGTGGCTGTCCTGTCGGAACCGGCGATTGAACTCCTTGCGTTCAACCTCCATCTCCGTGGAGAGCGGAATGAGTTCAAGCAAGCGCTCAATGTCCCGCTGAAGAATGAGAAGGGGCGCGGGGGTAAGCGGTTCGATCACGCCCGCTGCATGTCCGACTGCCAGGCAATTGCCGCGCCAGCTCTCTTCAAGCATACCGAGCGCAATTTCGATATCAGTGTCGGCACCGCCGGTCGCATCTGCCGCCCGGACCTCCAGCGTGTGCGTGCCGGACTGCAAGGTCGTTGTGGATGTCCATCCCAGATCATCGGATTCGACAATTCTGCAGGCTGCGCCAAGCTGACTTGCCTGCGCAAAGCTTTCACGAAGCGCGATGCGCCGCTCTTCCAGGAATGCAGGTCCGCAGGCATTGATGAGGGTCCGGTCGGGACCGCTGGCATCGATGAACAGATCACCCGTCACTTCAGTGCCATCTGACAGACGCAAGGACTTTATGGTGTGATCTGTTACGGCCAGCGATGCCAGGCTCGACCGGCGGCGCTCGATCCGCGCGTCGGTCATCTGCGTTTCAAGCAATTCAGCCCATTCGGTCGGGGCAAATTGATACGCATATTCTGCGCGTGAAAGGGCAATAGCGAGATCTGCGGGCGGATGGGCGAACCGTCCGGCCAGCGCCGCTTGAGCCGAGACCAGGTAGGGCTCCAGGGTTTCCCCGGCGCGGACCAGATGATGTCGCATGGGAATGCCCGACAGGACCGGAAGCGGCGAATGATGGCATTGCATCCAGTTGCGACCGCCGAGCCAGTTGCGGTAATGCGTTCCGAAGGAAAACGAGGTTGCGCTTCCGAGCAAGAGCGTCGGCTCGTCAAGCCCGACCATCCGCAGGAAGTTATAGCAATCCGGAGCACTGACCTGGCCATAGGCCATGTCCGCGATCGGCGTTTCGTCCGGCAGAATCTGCAGCAGCCTGTGCGTATCGCCCAGCGTCCGCGCAAGCGCCAGGCTCACGAGGTTCCCGGCGAGGCCACCGCCGTATACGACGATTGTGGTCAAGGAGGTCGTCATGGGATCGTTACCCTGCCCGGATCACATCTGCGCCGCAATGATGGGAGATGACATCGACGCCGCGCCATGCTGTCGCAGGAAGTCGGCCTGGGGCGGGGTTTGCTCGACGGCCCTGGCGGTCTCGGTGCGCAGCTGCGTCAGCTTTTGCTCGATCTCGGTGCTGGAATAGCGGTCGACCCGCGGATCATAACCGGTAGGAATCAGGTTTTGCCCGTGCATGACCGCGACCCAGCTGGGCGGCAGGAAGACGCCGAATTCATACTTGAGGACATAGCCACGCGTATTCCAGGCGGCCAATTTCTCCTGCAGGCTATCAGGCAGCGTCATGGCACGGAAATAGCGCCACATTTCGCTGTCATCGCGCTGTGTCGCCACATAATGGAGCAGCAGGAAATCGCGCACGCGCTCAAAATTGAGCCCCATGCGGTCATTGTATTCCTCAATATCAAGCGCATCGACCTGATCATTCGGGAACAGTTCGATCAGCGTGGTAATACCCTCCTGGATGAGGTGTATGGATGTTGACTCCAGCGGCTCCAGGAAGCCGGCGGACAGTCCGATACTGACAACATTCCTATTCCAGAACTTCTTGCGCCGACCGGTCTTGAAATAGAGGGGATTCGGGTCCGCCAATGCCGGGCCCTCGAGCGTGCTCAGTAACTGATGCACAGCCTCATCATCTGAGATGAATTCATTCCAGTAGACATGACCATTCCCGGTGCGATGCTGCAGCGGTATCCGCCATTGCCAGCCTGCCTTGCGTGCGGTTGCGCGCGTATAGGGCAAGAGTTCACCCTTGGACTCACACGGCACGGCAACGGCGCGATTGCAGGGCAGCCACTGGCTCCAGTCCTCATAGCCGGTTTCCAGTGCCTGCTCGATCAGAACGCCACGAAAGCCCGAACAATCGACGAATAAATCAGCCTCGATGAGCCGGCCCGATTCAAGCTGGATGGACCGGACATGTCCGGTTTCCCCGTCCAGATTGACATCGTTGACACGCCCTTCGACGCGGATCACCCCTTTGTCTTCGCTATATCCTCTCAGGAAGCGGGCATAGAGGCTGGAATCGAACTGGTAGGCATAGCCGAAATTTGACCCGATCTGATTGATATCTTCGCCAGGCAGACGGAAACGCCCCTGTTCCGCAGCAAGAATGGGGTAGGAATAATCGCTCAACCGGGTGGTTAGGCCGGCCTGTCGGAGCTTGAGCCAGAATTGATGAAAATCGAGCTCATCAATCGGCAGGCCATAATCGCCGAAGGGGTGGATATAGTGGTCGCCTAGACGGCCCCAGTCGCAGAATTCGATGCCAAGTTTGAAGGTTGCCTCAGTCGATTTCATGAAGCTGGGCTCGTCAATTCCCAAGGCCTGATTGAAAAATCGAATATGTGGCAATGTTGCCTCACCCACACCGACAGTGCCGATCTGGTCTGACTCAACAAGCGTAATCTCAAGATCTAAGTTTTTGAATTTGTTTGATAATGCTGCGGCGGCCATCCAGCCTGCTGTGCCGCCGCCCAAAATACAGATCCGTGAAATACCGCTCACGACCATTCCTTCGCGTCAAGAAAGTGTTGTGATACTATGGATCGCCTATTGCAAAAATGAAAGCACTTCTGATAACGCTATCATATGCGGTGAAATCCGACCTCCGTCTTTACACGGGGACAAAAGCAAAGACGTGCGTCTAGGGGAGAAATTGTAGTGAGCGATTCCATTAAAAACGACCGTTGGCGGTCGACGAGATATGCCCTTTTGGGAACCTCGGCTCTGGTGGCAGCCTTTGGCATGCAGCCGGCCCTGGCTCAAGAGGCTGACAGTGATGACAATGGCGGTGAGCCGGAAGTCATCGTTGTCCAGGGTGTCCGCGGGGCCCTGCAAACCGCCCGTAACCAGAAGCGTGAAGGTGATACCTTCCAGGACTCCATTACGGCGACCGACGTGTCCCAGCTTCCCGACCTTTCGGTCGCTGAAGCCCTGGCCCGTATCCCGGGCGTGGTGACCCAGCGTTTCCAGCTTGGCGGCAGTGACGGCGACTTCCCGTCTCCGGAAGGCTCGGGCAATATCGTCCGCGGCCTGCAATACGTCCGCTCCGAGTTCAACGGCCGTGACGCCTTCTCGGCAAATGGTGGCCGTGCTCTGGAATGGGCGTCCATCCCGCCGGAGCTGATTGGCGGCGTCGACGTCTTCAAGAACCAGACGGCCAGCATGATCGAAGGTGGTATCGCCGGTACCGTGAACCTGCGCACGCTTGAGCCGTTTGACCGCGCTGACCGCGTAGCCGTTGTCGTTGCTGACACGATCTACACCGACCAGGCGGAAGAATGGAGCCCGGGTTTCAGCGTGATCCTTGGCGATCGCTGGGAAACCAATAATGGCGAGTTTGGCCTGCTTGGCTCGTTCTCGACCTCCGAACTGTCTTCGTCCATCAATGGTTTCCAGTACGGACCGCTTCTGGCGATCCCGAACCCGGACAATGCGGCACAGACGATCGCGCTGCCGGGTGGCTGGCAGGCGCGTGACACCGAGATTGATCGTCTCCGTGACAGCTACTATCTGGCGGGCCAGTGGCGCTCCAATGATGGCGACATGGAGCTGACCGTCAAATACACGCGCGTCGAAAACACGGTCGACACCAATGAGCGTACGATCGAGTTCTTCACGGATGCTGAGTCCTGGGCGAACTGGACCGTGCTCGGCGATGCCAGCACGCGCAGCATTGTGCCCTTTACGTCGGCTGGTATTCCGCAGTGTAGCGGTGCCGGCGAAGGCGCGAATGGCGGTATCGGTATTTGTGAGACCCAATATGCTGTCGATGGCGGCTTGATGGAATCTGGCCTTGTCTCCAACAATCTTCGCGATTGGCTGGGTGCAACCGGTAACCTCCAGACGCCGCTTCAGTCGCTGGCAATCACCCAGCGCAATGAATCGATGACCGAGGACTTCAGCGCCAACTTCCAGTGGCGTGTGAATGACCGGCTCTTCATCGAGCTGGATGGTCACCACACGACGGCGGAAGCGACGCTGGACCGTCTTTGGGCCGGTGGCAACCACTTTGCGGATTACCGGTTCGACTTCTCCGACACCGAGAATCCGGAAATCGAACTCTTCCTGTCCGATCAGGTTGCGATCCAAAGCTGGGCTGTTCGCGGCACGGATGTGGGCACGCTGGGTGATCTGGCTGATCCGCGTTATGCCTTCCTGCTCTATGCGGCAGACGAATTCCAGGACAACACTGGCGATCTGACGGCTCTGCGCGCGGATGCGCTTTATGAGTTCGACGACGAGGGCTGGTTTGACTCTATCGAATTCGGCGCACGTTTCTCCGAGCGTGAGCAGATCAACCGCTCTGCGGGTCTGAACTGGGGTGGTATTGCACCGCCATGGGCTGGCGGTTATCTGCCCTATGCCAACCGTAATGATGCAACCGCATTCGACGTAGCTGATTTCTCTGACTTCCATGGCGGTGGCGTCTTTGTCGGCGACATCACCTCTATCGTCTTCCCGAGCCGGTCACAGATGCAGGACTATCAAGCATTCGTGGACTCGCTTGCATCAGAAACGCTGATCAATGTCGGCACCAATGGTGATGGCAATCTGCAACTCGGTGACTGGGTCCCGCTTCGTCAGAATGGCGCCGTTGATTATACTCGCGGCGTGGACGGTTCCGTCCGCGAGGAGACGATGAATTTCTACACCCAGGTGAATTACGGTCAGGAATTCTCCAACGGTCAGTCTGTTCGCGGTAATTTCGGTCTGCGCTATGTGCGCACCGAGACCACTGGCGGCGGTATTCTGAGCTATGTCGAGCTGGCAGAAGATGATCCGGCCGATCCAACTCAGCCGCGTGACTTCCTGCCTGAGACGGCGGCCTATCTTGATCGTCCGAACGAGACCAATTCGATTGACGCCAGCTATGAGTATGTTCTGCCGTCCTTCAACCTGCGTTGGGATCTGAATGATGAGATGCTCATCCGTTTCGCAGCGAGCCAGGCCATCACACCGGCCAATATCGCTGATCTGAATTCCAATCAGTCTACCCAGGCTGAGCTGGGCTTCCAGGTCGATGAAACGGTGACCCCGCCTGCGATCACGAATATCGCTCTCGGTAATCTCCGCGTTTATGGTGGTAATCCGGATCTCGAGCCGATCGAGGCCACGAATTATGACCTGTCCTTCGAATATTACTTCGGTGATGACGGTCTGTTCTCGGCATCCATGTTCTACAAGGATATCAAGAATATCATCGTTTATGGCGAGACCACGATCGATGCTGTGACATTGGATGGCTATAATGTCCCGGTCATCTTCAACGGCGTGACCAACCTCAATGACGGTACAGTTGAGGGTGTGGAATTCTCCTATCAGCAATTCTTCACCGAATGGCCGGGCTTGTTTGGAAATCTGGGCCTGCAGGCAAACCTGACCCTGCTGAAGTCTCAGACGACGCCGCTGCCGTCCGTACAGGATGTCGAAGGTGATGGCGTTGAAGGCTTCCTCTCAGTCTATCGCTGGGAAGTCGACGAACTGCTCGGTCTGTCGGACACGTCTTACAACCTGATCGGTATCTATCAGGATGACCGTTTCGAGTTCCGTCTCGCCTATAACTGGCGTTCGGAGTATTACAGCTCCTATCGTGACTTCGTGACGGGTAACCCGATCCTGCAGGATGATATTGGTTTCCTTGATGCGTCCTTCCGCTGGACCATCACGGACAGCCTTGAATTCCGTGCGCAGGCGGCAAACCTGCTCGATACGCAGGCGACTGCCAGTCAGGAAGTCGATGCTTCGGGTCAGACCTATGCCCGATCCGTCTTCGATAATGACCGTCGCCTCGAGCTCGGTCTGCGCTACGAGTTCTAAAACTCGGAAACCACACGGTTTCACGCTCAAAATTGGGGGGCAGGTGTTTCGCCTGCCCCCCTTTTTTCTGTAAAATACCACCAGGCAAGTGACTGCCCTGACCGCTGGCATAACGCCCTGGCAATGATCCGCCACCGCAACCTGGCCCCTCGCCGGAATGGAGACATTCATGACGATCAAGATTTCAACCCTGTCCGTTTCGCTAACCGCCTTGATGCTGGCCGCCTGCCAACCTGCGCCACCGGATGACACTGGCAGCGCCAGCGAAAGCCAGGCGATCGAAGAGAGCGCGGCCAACATATCTTCGACAGCCATTAGCGTGTCCAACGGCACCAGCACTGTCGTCGTTGATCCGGCCAACTGGCCTGAGGGGCAGTCCGGGCTGGCACGTGATGCGGAAATCGAAGCCTTTATTGCCGAAATCCTGTCGGGCATGACGGTTGAGGAAAAAGTCGGCCAGGTCCTCCAGGCGGATATCTCCGAGGTCACGCCGGAACTGGCTGCCGAATATCATCTGGGCTCTATTCTGAATGGCGGTAATTCCGGTCCGGGCAATGACAATTTCGCTCCACCCTCGGCCTGGCTTGAGCTGGCGGATGCCTACTATTTTGCAACGACTGATACGTCTGACGGTGGCGCCGGAATCCCAATCATCTGGGGCACTGACGCTGTTCACGGTCACTCCAACGTAGTCGGTGCGACCCTTTTTCCTCACAATATCGGGCTGGGCGCCGCCAATGATGCAGAGCTGATCCGCCGGATCGGCGAAGTCACCGCATTGGAGATCCGTGCGACCGGCCAGGACTGGACCTTCGCGCCGACACTGGCGGTCGTCCAGGATGACACGTGGGGGCGGACCTATGAAGGCTATTCGGAAAATCCGGAGATTGTCGCAAATCTGAGCGGGCCAATGGTTGAGGGGCTGCAAGGCTCCGTCGGTGATGCCGATCTGCTTGATGGCGATCATATTGTCTCGACCGCCAAGCACTGGGTCGGCGATGGCGGAACAGATCGCGGTATCGACCAAGGCGATAATCGTGCCAGTGAAGCGGATATGCGCGACATCCATGCGGCGGGATACATGCCGGCGATCGCCGCGGGCGTGCAGACCGTCATGGCCTCTTTCAATTCCTGGCATGGTGTTAAAATGCACGGGAATGGCGCCATGCTCACCGATGTCCTCGTCGACCGTATGGGCTTTGACGGCTTCGTCGTCGGCGATTGGGAGGGCCATGGCCAGATTGCCGGTTGCGATCCGGAGAACTGTCCTCAAGCCCTTCTGGCTGGCGTTGACATGTATATGGCGTCCGGCAGCTGGCGGGGCCTGTATTACAGCCTGCTTGAGCAGGTTCAGGGCGGCACGATCCCGATGGCGCGGCTGGACGAGGCGGTGACACGCATCCTTCGTGTGAAGGCGCGCGCAGGCCTGTTTGATGGCGTTGCCCCGTCCCAGCGTCCGCATGCCGGAGACTTTGATTTGATCGGCAGCGAGGAACATCGTGCAGTCGCACGTGAGGCTGTCCGCAGCTCCCTTGTTCTGCTGAAGAATGACACGGGCCTACTACCGCTCGATCCGACCAGCACGATCCTCATCACCGGTGACGGCGCTGATAACATTGGCAAGCAATCCGGCGGCTGGACGATCAACTGGCAGGGTGATGGGCACAGCAATGAGGATTTCCCGGGCGGACAGTCAATCTTCGACGGCTTTGAGGAGGCGTTTGCAGCTGCCGGCGGCACTGTCACTCTGAGCGAGGACGGCAGCTATGATCAGCGCCCGGATGTCGCCGTTGTCGTCTTCGGCGAGGACCCCTATGCGGAATTTGTCGGCGACCAGGATTACGTCGATTTCGCTGACGAAACTGGGCTTGAGCTACTGCGGCAATATCAGTCGGAGGGCATTCCAACCCTCGCCGTCTTTATCTCCGGGCGCCCGCTCTGGATGAACCGGGAAATGAACGCGTCCGACGCCTTCGTCGCGGTCTGGCTGCCGGGCTCGGAAGGCGGCGGTGTCGCTGATGTCCTCATTGGTGATGCTGAGGGGGAAGCGCGGCATGATTTCGCCGGCCGACTGTCCTACTCCTGGCCGCGCAGCGCCGACCAGACAGTGCTCAATCCTTGGGATGAGGGCTATGATCCGCTGTTCGCGCTCGGCTATGGTCTGAGCTATGCCGAGCCGGGCGAGGGTGTCGGTGAGCTGAGTGAAGATAACGGGCTGGCCGCCGGGCCCGGCGCCGATGCCCTTGCGCTGATGGCGGCAGGGCGAGCCGGACCGGGTTATGACATCATTCTCGCGAGCGAGGGCCGGACCGTTCTTGTAAGCGGACCGGATGCTGCCAGCGAAGATGGTCTGATCAGCGTCACGCTCGACGATCGTGATGTCCAGGATGATAGTCGCCGTATTCGCTGGACCGGTGAGGCAGAACTCCGGCTCGAGGGGGATGCTGGGGCGCTGGACCCGGATCAGCTTGTGCAGATTTCCTACCAGGTGACGGCGCGCGGCGACGGGCCGGTCTATATCGGCATGGCTTGCGGTGAGGCCTGCCTCGGGGAGTTTGATATAACCGCCGGCATTCGCCATGCGGAGAATAAGAGCTGGCGTGCTGCCAGTCTTCCCGTGCGCTGTTTCGCCGAGGCGGGCGCCGACCTGTCGGCGATTGACGCGCCACTTGTCATTCGCGGTCCGGCTGATCTGGAGCTCTGGATTGATGATGTCGTGATCGGCGGCGAGGCCGA
>JBELMP010000047.1:0-5116 GCA_042095695.1 Maricaulis sp.
CTTGTTGACGACCTTGATATTATAGCCATTTCGCACCGATCCATCGGACAAGGTCACGAAATTGGGATTGCGATCGCGCTGCGCATTGAGCTCAAGCTCGGACCGGGTCAGCAAGCCGGCAAGCATGATTGCGGCAACGAGCATGAAAGCGACTGCATAGACGAGTGTTCGCGTCCGCACGAAACGGTATCGCGGCTTTTCGCCCGCATCCATCCGCTCGATATTGTCGTCGGTTTCATAGGTGATGAGGCCGGTCGGCCGGTCGATTTTCTGCATGATATCGTCACAGGCATCGATGCAGAGCGCACATTGAATACACTCCAGCTGGGCACCATCGCGGATATCGATACCCATGGGGCAGACCGCGACACACTGCTTGCAATCAATGCAGTCGCCGCGATCGTCCCAACTATCGTTTTTCTTGTGTGCGCCGCGCGGCTCACCGCGATCATAACGATAGGCGACATTCAGCGCTTCGCGATCGGTCATCGCAGCCTGAATGCGCGGCCAGGGGCACATATAAATGCAGACCTGCTCTCGCATCGTGCCGGCCAGCGTGTAGGTGGTGAAGGTCAGAACGCCGGCAAACAGGTAAGACGACGGCGCGGCCTGACCGGTGAAGAAATTCTCCAGCACGTCAAAGGCATCATGGAAATAAAGGATCCAGGCGCCTCCGGTGGCCAGCGCTATAACCAGCCAGACCGCGTGTTTGCCGATCTTGCGCCAGGCCTTGTTGAAACTCCATTTCGCCTTGTCCAGGCGAATTCGGGCGTTTCGATCCCCCTCGAAAAACCGTTCGACCATGATGAACAGATCGGTCCAGACGGTTTGCGGGCAGGCATAGCCGCACCAGACCCGGCCCAATAATGCCGTCGCCAGGAACAGCGCAAGGGCGGCGAGGATAAGCAGCCCGGTGATGTAATAGACTTCCTGCGGCCATATCTCGATAAAGAAGAAGTAGAAACGGCGGCCGGCGAAATCCACCAGAACGGCCTGATCCGGCGCCCCCTCCCCGCGGTCCCAGCGAATGAAGGGCAGAAGGTAATAGACGGACAGCGTCAGGCTCAGGACAATCCATTTCAGCGCCCGGAACTTGCCGTGAGCCAGCTTGGGATAGATTTGCTGGCGCGCCTCATAGAGATCCCGAACCGCAGGAGCATTGACCGCCTGCACCTCGGATTGTGCAATTCCGGGCGCCGCCATGCCGGTATTCTGCATATCAGTCATGACGGTTATAGACCCGATTTATTCTAAGGACACTATGCGACCTACTGCCCCGTGGGACGAGCTGTCGCAGATTCTCCGCCACCGAGCAGGAAGACATAGGCAGCCAGGGCATCAATCGTCGTATCGTCCAGGCGCTCTTCCCAGGCGGGCATAACACCATAGGGGCCACGATAGATGATTGCGGCAACCTGATCGGGCGTCGAGCCATACAGCCACTCACCATCCACAAGGCTCGGCGCGCCTTGCAAGCGATCCCCGCGACCATCATCCATATGGCAGCTGGCACATTGGCTGTCATAGATGTCGGCACCGTCTGCATTGGCCTCGGCCAATCCGGACAGCGACAGGACATGCTCGGTCACAGCATTGATCTGAGCGTTGGTCAGGAGTTCATCACGCCCGAAGGCCGGCATTTGCGAAAAGCGGGTCTCGGGATGTTCAGCCCGGATACCGACGCGCAGCGTGGTATGGATCTCCTCGAAACTACCGCCCCAGAGCCAGACATCATCATTCAGATTTGGATAGCCGACAAAGCCCTGGCCACCGGATCCGTGACAGGTCGCGCAATTGTCGCCGAAGGCGGATTCCCCGGCGGCGAGTACGAATTGCAGCAGTGCAGGATCATTCTCGATGTCCGCGATCGAGGCACCGCGAAGGCGCTCATAACCAGCCGCGCGCGAGGCCTCCAGCGCATCAACGGCCGCAATGACATTGGCGCGCTCGGAATGATTGCGCAGACCGCGCGTGTGATCGCCGTCGGCATCCATGCCGGGCCAGCCGGGCCAGGCCGGCATCAATATCCAGTAGACGACAGACCAGGCGACTGTGGCGTAGAAAATCCACAGCCACCAGCGCGGCAAGGGCGTATCCAGTTCTTTGATACCGTCCCATTCATGACCGGTCGTTGCGGTTCCGGTGTGGTCGTCGCGTTCAATTTCGTTTTGATCTGACATGAGACTAGTCCTCATTGCCCGGCTTGGCGGGTTTGTCCGATTCCGTCAGGGGTGCGTGTGCGGCCTTGTCGAAGCGCGCCTGGTTTTTCGGCCAGAGCGCATAGGTCAGGGCGCCGAGAAAGAGCACGACGAAGAGCAAAAGCCCCCAGGTCTGTGCAAAGCTGGACAGCATTTCATACATTTCGCTACCTCAGATTCTCGTCCGCTTCGGGCTCATATGTCGAGAAATCAACCATGGTCCCAAGGACTTGCATGTAGGCGATCAGCGCATCGAGTTCGGAGACCATGTCCGGATTACCATCGAAATCGCGCATCACCGCGCCGGGATAACGCGCCTGGAACCCGTCAAAATCATCGGCGAAGGGGTCGAGCTGGGTTTCGATATCGGACACAGCCGCGTCCAGATGCGCTTGTTCGTAAGGCACGCCGACAATCCGCAGCGCCCGCAGATTGGCCGCCACATTTTCGAAGCTCAGCTCCGATGTTTCCAGGAAGGGATAGGAGGGCATGATGGATTCGGGGACGACGGAGGTCGGTGCGCGCATGTGATCGCGATGCCATTCATCGGAATACTTGCCGCCGACCCGGGCCAGATCCGGCCCGGTCCGCTTTGAGCCCCACTGGAAGGGGTGATCATACATGCTCTCCGCTGCGAGGGAGTAATGACCATAGCGTTCCACCTCGTCGCGCAAGGGCCGGATCATCTGCGAGTGGCAGTTATAGCAACCCTCTCGGATATAGATGTCCCGTCCCAATTGCTCGAGCGGCGTATAGGGCCGCATGCCTTCAACCTCCTCGATTGTGGAGTCGAGATAGAAGAGCGGCGCGATCTCGACGATGCCGCCGATCGAGATGGTGATCAGGACGCCGACCGACAGGATCAGCGAATTCTTCTCGAAGAGCTTTTTGTGCAAATCGCTCCAGAGGCTCGTGCGTTCAGACATGACGCCCTCCTATTCGGCCAGAGCCGGCTGAGGCGTGACGGCCTCATCGGTCTCGGTCACATCGCCTTTGATCGTGCGATAGACATTGTAAATCATGATGAGTGCACCGGTGAGGTAGAGCACGCCGCCCACTGCCCGGATGATGTATTGAACCTGCATGGCCTCCACGGTCTCCACGAAGGAGTATTCGAGAAAGCCCAGCTCATTATAGGCGCGCCACATCAGACCTTGCATGATGCCCGCAACCCACATGGAGGTGATGTAAAGCAGGATGCCGAATGTCGCGATCCAGAAGTGCCAGTCCACCAGTGCCTTGGAGAACATGCCCTTGCGCTTCCAGAGCCAGGGCACGAGGCAGTAAAGCGCCCCGAAGGAGACGAAGCCGACCCAGCCGAGCGCTCCGGAGTGAACATGGCCGATCGTCCAGTCGGTATAGTGGGACAGCGAATTCACCGCCCGCACCGACATCACCGGACCTTCAAAAGTGGACATGCCATAGAAGGCCACGGACAGGACGAGCATGCGGACCACGGGGTCGGTGCGCAGCTTGTCCCAGGCACCGGACAGCGTCATCAACCCGTTGATCATGCCACCCCAGGACGGCATCCACAGCATGATGGAGAATGTCATGCCCAGGGTCTGCGCCCATTCCGGCAGAGCCGTGTAGTGCAGGTGGTGAGGCCCTGCCCAGATATAGATGAAGATCAGGGACCAGAAGTGGATGATTGAGAGGCGGTAGGAGTAAACCGGCCGCTGCACCCGTTTGGGGATGAAGTAATACATGATCCCCAGGAAGCCGGCGGTCAGGAAAAAGCCCACCGCATTATGGCCATACCACCATTGCGTCAGCGCATTCTGCACCCCGGCCATCAGCGAGTAGCTGCGCGAGCCGAACGGGTGGACCGGCATGGCCAGATTATTGACCACGTGCAGCACCGCGATGGTGAGAATGAAGGCGAGGAAGAACCAGTTGGCCACATAGATATGCGGCTCCTTGCGCTTCCAGAGCGTGCCGAGGAAAACCAGGAGATAAGCGACCCAGACAATGGTCAGCCAGATATCGGCATACCATTCAGGCTCGGCATATTCCTGCCCCTGCGTGATACCGATCAGATAGCCCGAGGCGGCGATGACAATGAAGAATTGATAGCCCCAGAAGACAAACCAGGGCCAGATACCGCCGGCCAGGCGCGCCCGGCAGGTCCGCTGGACCGCGTAGAAGGAGGTCGCGATCAGCACATTTCCGCCAAAGGCGAAAATCACCGCCGATGTATGCAGAGGCCGCAAGCGTCCGAAATTGGTGAAACCGAACGCGTCCAGATTGAGGACCGGAAACGCCATCTGGAATGCGATAAGCACGCCAACCAGCAATCCAGCCGCACCCCAGAAGAGTGAGGCGATGACGCCGGCCTTGACCACGTCCTCACTGTATTCACCCTCATCGGTAATAATGCCGCCGCGTGCGGCAGCGCCCACGACCAGGAAAAGGCCGGTGAGAAAGCCGGCCAGGATGAGCCAGGACTGCCCTTTCATGGCAGCGTCCGGCGCAAATGCCGCGGCAAATAGCGCCCAAAGCGCCCCTAGAATTGTGATAAAGCCAACCGCGAGCAGATTGATATCTGAACCGCTGCGTTGGAGAGTTTGCGACGAAGTCATCGACGCCCCCGGGATTTGAGTTGCCTGTCAGCTCCCGGGTGTAGCCCTATTTCCCACATTTTCTGTATGGCAATTTGTCGCGTGGCTGGCTGACGCACTCTTCAGGGGCAGAAATGCTTAATATTGTTGCGGTTTAGAACTTTATTGGATTCCGGACTGATTTGGGATTGCATCCTGCCCGTGATCTCTGTCACACTAACTTTCGGAGGCGACAGCTAACATGTCGATCCACACAGCTAACATGTCGATCCACACTGGGGAGTGGGTGGAGTTTCGTACCGGGGGGGTATTTTTCATGCTAACTCAAACACACAGCTTCAACTCTGATGCTGAGCT
>JBELMP010000048.1:0-9512 GCA_042095695.1 Maricaulis sp.
GAAACGATCCGGGCTCGCACACGCCGTCTCCTTTTGTCTCCCGAAAGGGGAATTGCAAACAGCGGGCCGTTCTGAGGCGCGAAGGGTGACCGTTTTTGTCGGACCTCCCATGCTAGAGTCCGGGACTGGAATTCGATTCGGAGTTGATCATGGATCCCATGCTTCTGGGTATTGCTCTCGGCATCACCGCGCTGGTTGCGGCCGGTCTTGGTTATGCACGGTGGACTGCAGGCCGCAGACTGACAGGGCTGGCCGCAGAGCTTGAGACTGCGCGCGGCGAACAGCTCGCTGCCGAAAAGGCGCTGACCGCCGCCGAGGTGGAATTGCGGCAACTCGGCGAATTGCGTGAGGCGCTGGAGCAGGAGCGCGCTTTGCGGGCTGAGCATGCGCGGGATCTCGCGGCACTGAAAGCCGGGATGACCGAGCGCGAGGCCGGGCTGGAGCGTGAGAAACAAGTGCTCGCGCAAATGGGCGAAGAGGTTCAGTCCAAATTCCAGAAACTCGCCGGCGAAGTGCTGGAGGCGAGTCAAAAGAAGCTTGCGGAGACGGCCAAGACCAATCTCGGCATGCAGCAGGAAAAGGCGGTCCTCGAATTCAAGAGTCTGGTCAATCCTGTCGGCGACAGCCTCAAGGCCCTGCGCGAGCAGGTCGAGGCGGTCGAGAAGCAGCGCCTGTCAGACAAGACCGGGCTCGCCGAGCAGATCCACATGCTTTCCCAGGGGCTTAATCGCCAGCATGGCGAGACAGCGAAACTGGTCAATGCGCTGCAGCGCTCGTCCACAACACGCGGGCAATGGGGTGAGCGCACGGTTGAAAACATTCTTGAACTGGCTGGCCTGACCCAGGGCATTGATTATGAGAGCCAGCATCAAACCCGCTCCAGCGAGGGAGATGCTTTGCGGCCGGACTTCGTCGTTCGCCTGCCGGGCGGGGGCCGGTTCATTGTTGACAGCAAGGTCGCACTGACCGCTTATCTGGACGCGGTCGAGGCCGAGGATGAGGCGGCGCGCAAGGATGCGCTGACCCGCCATGCCCAGCAGGTTCGCACCCATGTCAAACAATTGGCGAAGAAGGATTATGCCTCGGCGGTTAAAGGCGCGATCGATTTTGTAGCGCTCTTTATTCCGGGTGAAAGCTTCTACGCTGCCGCGATTGATGAGGACCCCGGACTGTTCGACGAGGCGATCAAGGCCGGTGTGATCATCACCACGCCAGCGACTCTTCTCGCGCTTGCCAAGGCTGTTTCCTATGGCTGGCGTCAGCAACAGCTTGAGGAAAATGCTGCCAAGATTTCCGTGCTTGGGGCCGAACTCTTCGACCGGCTGAACACGTTCGCCGGACACCTTGACCGGGTCGGGTCGGGGCTGCGCTCGGCCACATCCAATTACAACAAAGCGGTCTCATCGCTCGAAAGCCGGGTCCTGGTGTCCGGGCGTCGGCTGGCTGAACTGAATGGCGTTGGCCCCAAAGCCATTGAGGCCCCCAAGCAGGTCGAAGAGAGTCCGCGAGCGATCTCCGCACCTGACGCTGCCGAGTAAGACGGAATCGTCTTGATCCGTTAACCGGTCAAACTTACATTGTTGCCTATGGCTATTCGCGAAATTCTCACCGTCCCGGACCCGCGTCTGAAGGAAATCTCAAAACCCGTCGACGGGGTTGATGATGCGCTTCGCACGCTCATGGATGACATGCTCGAGACCATGTACGAGGCTGATGGTATTGGCCTGGCCGCTATCCAGGTTGGTGTGCCGGTCCGTGTGATCGTGATGGATTTGTCCGGGCCGGATGAGCGGGCTGAACCGCGGTATTTCGTGAACCCGGTGCTTTCTGACCCGTCAGAGGATCAGAAGCCTTATGAAGAAGGCTGCCTGTCCGTACCGGGATATTACGAGTCGATTGACCGGCCGGCGACGATCAAGCTCAACTATCTCGATTATGACGGTAATCCTGTTGAGGAAATTGCCGAGGGTATGTTCGCAACCTGTATCCAGCATGAGATGGATCATCTGGAAGGCGTGCTCTTCATCGATTATCTGTCGCGGCTGAAACGTGATCGCGCGGTTCAGAAGGTCAAGAAGCTCAATAAATCCCGCGACGCGGCCTAGTTTCCAAAAGGAGGGCGTCATGCGACTTGCCCGTCTATTGCCGGTCCTGGCAGTCACCGCTTGTAGTGGCGATATCGCCACGACGCCAGACACGCTCTTCGATCGCCTTTCAGCCTTGTGCGGGAATGCTTATCAGGGCCGAGTGATCAGCGATGATCCACAGGATGCGGATTGGGCCAGCGAGGTGCTGACCATCCATGTGCGCGCGTGCAGCGACACAGAGATCCGCATTCCGCTGCATGTCGGGGAAGACCGCTCTCGGACCTGGGTTATCACGCGGCAGGGCGAAGGGCTGCGCCTGAAGCATGATCACCGTCATGAGGACGGGAGCGAGGATGTGCTGACGCAATATGGCGGGGACACGGTCGAGCGTCCGAGTGCCAATCAGGCCGATTTCCCGGCAGATGCCTTTTCAAGAGCTCTGTTCGAGCGCGAGGGAATTCCGGATTCCATGGCGAATACATGGACAATCAGTTTGACGGCTGACGTATTTCTCTACGCCCTCAATCGTCCGGGTCGGAATTTCGAGGCGGAATTTGAACTTCGTGAAACGGTCGCCATCCCGCCTGCCCCCTGGGGGTTCGAAGACGACTAGCCTGGCTCCGCGCCCTGGTCTTCACGCGGTGTGCATTCGCCGGGATAGGCCACGCTGACTGCATTGGCCCGTGCGGTACAGGCATTGCCATAGGTCTGCCCGTCGCAACCGCAGACCGGCTGGTATTCGCGCGTGCACATGGGCAGGACTTCGCGGCAGGTTCCCATCTGGTCGGCGGCGCCGCACTGGGCCGAGACAGGATAGTCGCAGAAGGTACTCACGCCTTCGGCAATGCATTGCAGGCCGGCCATGCCGCCACACATGCCGCCAATCTCGACCGTCCCCGGACGAGTGGGGCCAGTGTCCGCGGCCTGGCAGGACGCCAGAAAAATCATGCTGATGAGGCTGAGTATCCGGATCATGATGTCTTCCCCCCTTTGCGGCTCCCGACAGGCTATCGTATCAGACCCTAATCAATCTGAATGTGACATGACGCACGGTGATATTGCATGAGTTTACGCCTTGTCTTTATGGGGACGCCGGACTTCGCCGCACGATCGATGGCGGAAATCGCGGCTGCAGGGCATGAGATAATCCGTGTCTATACCCAGCCGCCGCGTCGTCGTGGCCGCGGCCAGAGCGAACAGAAAACCCCGGTCCACCAGCTCGCTGACATTCTCGGAATTGCGGTCAGGACACCGGAAAGCTTCAAGGATGAGGCGGTAATCGAGGAGTTTGCGTCGCTGGACTGTGATGTCGCCGCGGTCGTGGCCTATGGCCAGATCCTGCCGCAAGCCGCCCTTGATGCCCCCCGACTTGGCTGTTTGAATCTGCATGCCTCGCTCCTGCCGCGCTGGCGGGGGGCGGCGCCTATTCAACGGGCGATCATGGCCGGTGACGAGACGACCGGGGTGCAGATCCAGCAGATGGAAGCTGGGCTTGATACCGGGCCTATATTGTTGTCCGAAATGGTAAAAATCACACCCGAAGACAATGCGGGCAGCCTGCATGACAAGCTCATGGATACCGGCGCGCAGATGTGGCCGCGCCTGCTTTCAGCCCTTGAGCGTGGCTCCCTTGAGGCGGTTGCCCAGGACGAGGCCGGGGCCACCTATGCCCGCAAGATCAGCTCGGCCGAGGCGCGGATTGACTGGACTCGGGATGCCCCGGCCATTGCTAATCATATCAGAGGCTTGTCGCCTTTTCCCGGAGCCTGGTTCGAGCTCGCGGGCGAGAAAGGGCCGGTTCGGGTGAAAATCCTGGCTGCCCGCGCTGTGGATGGTGCTGCGTCTCCAGGGCAAGTCATTGATGATAAACTTACAATCGCCTGCGGTTGCGGGGCGGTCCAGCTGCTGCGTCTGCAGCGGGAGGGCAAGGGCGCAATGACGGCGGAGGACTTCCTGCGTGGCACCAAAATACCGGCCGGGACCGTTCTGAGCTGATGCCCCGCTATAAGCTGACCCTTGAATATGATGGCGGGCCCTATGCCGGCTGGCAGCGCCAGGAGAATGCGCCTTCCGTCCAGGAGGTTCTTGAAAAAGCGGCCGAAAAACTCGATGGCGCGCCGGTCGCCGTGCAGGGTGCGGGGCGGACGGATAGCGGGGTTCATGCGCTTGGACAGGTGGCACATCTCGATCTCGGCAAGGACCTCGCTGAGGACAAGGTCCGGGACGCGTTGAATTTTCACCTCAAGCCGAACCCGGTTGCGGTCCTTGCGGCTGAGCGAGTCGACGCAGAATTTCATGCGCGATTCTCGGCAGTTAAGCGTCATTACCTCTATCGCATTATCGACCGACGCCAGCCATTGACCCTCGACCGAGGCCAGGTCTGGCGCGTGCCCCGCCCGCTGGATGCCGGTGCCATGCACCAGGCCGCTCAAGCTCTTGTTGGCACTCACGATTTTACGACTTTCAGAGATGCGCAATGTCAGGCGGACAGCCCGGTCAAATCGATCGATACGGTGTCAGTTTCGCGCTATGGCGAGGAAGTTCAGCTTGTGATTTCAGCGATTTCCTTCCTGCATCGCCAGGTTCGGTCGATTACCGGCTCCTTGGTTGAAGTCGGTGTTGGCAAGTGGACACCCAAGGATTTCAAGGCAGTACTGGACGCGGCGGATCGCTCACGCTGCGGGCCGGTTGCGCCCCCGGACGGGCTTTACCTGACGGCCATAGACTATCCCGCGGGAAGTTCAAAAGCCTGATAAATCAATACCCTGACGATGGCGAGTATGACCAGCGGGACGGCGGCTGCGAAGGCTGACGTTATCGTCGGCAGGCCGAGGCTGACATAGGCCACGCGCCAATGCACGAGAACGCGCAGGTAGAAATAGATAAAGTTAAAAATTTCAAATAGTTGCTGCCCAATCAGGCCGGCAGTCAATAGCATCCAGAGCAGGGTGATGAAGCCATAGAGCCAGACTGTGGTCCAGTTATGGATAACCACCCAGGGAATGAAGTTCTGCCGTACGCCCAGTATCACCGTCGTCATCGCCGCAGCGCCGGGGAAGACGAGCCAGGATAAGGCAAAATTCACCCAGAGTGCGGTTGTATTGAAGGTGTAACCGGAATGTCCGACGCCCAGCAGAATGAGGATAACCAGCAGGGTGGCGGGTATAATGGCAAGAAAGGAGTGGCGCAGCCCCGTCAGGCTGACATCGATCTCCGCCTGCCATCCGGGCCGGAAGAAGAGCGCTTTCAAGACTCCATCAAGGGCCAGATAGGCGGCTGCAATCTGGCGAATCATGTCGGGTCTCTGACGAAATATTGCTGGAGAATGGCGGTGTATATGCGAGTCAAACTCCGCACATCCTCCACGGAAACACGCTCATCCACCTGATGCATGGTGGCGCCGACCAGGCCAAACTCCGCGACCGGGCCATAATTGCAGATAAAGCGGGCGTCCGATGTGCCGCCGCCAGTGGTCAGTGCCGGCCGGCGCCCGGTTTCGTTCTCCACGCAATCCTGCAACAATGTGGTAAATTCGCCAGCCGGGGTCAGGAAGGCCTCACCGGTCACATGGATATCCACATCGATATCCCCGTCGAAATCGAGGGCGATCAGGGCCGCCTGATCCTTGATCCAGCGCGAGAGCTCCTCGCCGGAATGCCGGATATTGAATCGGATGTTTAAACGCGCTTGCGCCTCGGCGGGAATGACATTGGTTGTCGGATTGCCGACATCAATCGATGTCACCTCCAGGTTGGAGGGCTGGAAGGGCGGGTGCCCGTCATCGAGCTTGCGCGCCTGCAGTCGCTCCAGCAGGGCGAGGAGGGGCGGGATGGGATTCTCGGCGCGTTCCGGATAGGCCACATGGCCCTGGCGCCCACGAATTGTCAGAATGCAATTGAGAGAGCCGCGCCGGCCTGACTTGATGGTTTCGCCTAGCGTATGCGGATTAGTGGGTTCCCCGACCAGGCAGTGATCGAAAGTCTCGCCATCGGCAGCCAGCGCTTCCAGGACTTTCTTGGTGCCGTTAATGGCCTTGCCCTCTTCATCCCCGGTGATCAGGAAGGCAATGGATCCATCCGGTTCGCCAGTTTGCGCCAGGAAGGACTCGACCGCTGCGACCATGGCCGCAATGGCGCCCTTCATGTCGGCAGCACCGCGACCCCAGAGCTGGCCCTCGGCCTCGGTCGGGTCGAAGGGCGGATGCGTCCAGGCGTTTTCATCCCCGGGCGGGACAACATCGGTATGGCCCGCGAACATGAAGCACGGGCTGGCGCTGCCGCGCCGGGCGTAGAGATTGTCGACATCCTCAAAGGGCAGGCGGCGACAGCTGAAGCCGATGGCTTCCAATGCGGCCTGGAGCACGTCAAGCGCACCCGCATCCACCGGTGTGATGGATGGGCGTTCAATAAGCTGGCGGGCGAGCGGTATCGGATCGTGGGTCATATCGGCCCAAGATAAGTGTTCGACGGCAAAGGGCTAGAGCGAAATGTGTTGCTCAGTGCGAGCGGCCATGGGTTTCGCGATACCGCTCCATGGAGACGGAAATCTTGAAAGTCTCGCGATACTTCGGAGAGCCGACCGGGCGCGGCGGTTCCTGCGATGTCAGGCGCAGGATACGCTCGAGCGTATCGTGGGCCGCCCCGCTCTGACCCGCACCGATATAGGCGTGAAGCTCGACCAGCGCGTCCGAAAGCGGGTCGCCACCGCGAATGATGAAATAGGGCTCGTCCTTGGCCAGCCGATCGATCACATCGAATTCGGATGGGTTATTGGCTGACCCGTAAGGCGCTGCCGGATCCGCGGCGGCCGGTTTGTCCTTGGTCATCTCATCACTCATGCTACGCCCCTTATCAGATTGATCACGCCCTATTCGATCAGATTCGACATCGAAACGGTAGCATGCCGTCAGTGCCCGGGGCGGACCCGTCCGCGTCGGACTGTTATGCTCAGCGCCGGACGAATCAAAGGGGCGGCTCAATGATGGTCAAACAGGGCCTGTTTGCGGCTTTGCTGGGAGTGATGGTGATGACGGCTTCGGCGTTTGGGCAGGACCGGGTTCGGGCGCGCGATCTGGGCATTGCGCCGGGCATTCTCAGCCCGGGACCCCTGAACGCGATTACCGATATTGCCGGCGTCTCTGTCGGGCATGTGACGCGGATCGAGGAGCCCGGAATCCGGACCGGCATGACCGCCATCCTTCCGCATCCGGGAAATCTATTCACCGACCGTGTGCCGGCCGGCCTGTCGGTCGCCAATGGCTATGGCAAGCTGATGGGCGCAACTCAGCTGCGCGAATTGGGCGAGATCGAAACCCCGATCCTGCTCACCAATACCATGGCGGTGCCCCGGGCCGCCGACGGCATACTGGACTGGACGCTGTCCCAGGCTGGCGGAGAGGAAATCCGGTCGGTGAACATGGTCGTTGGTGAGACCAATGACAGCCGCCTCAACAGGATCCAGTCACGTGTTTTAACAGCGGACGATGCTGTGGCCACCATCGAGGTAGCGCGACCAGGCCCGGTTGAAGAGGGGAGTGTCGGGGCCGGTGCGGGCACGGTTGCATTCGGCTGGAAAGGCGGGATTGGGACATCCTCCCGCCAATTGCCCGAGAGTCTCGGCGGATGGATGGTCGGTGTGCTTGTGCAGTCGAATTTCGGCGGTGTCCTGCAGATTGATGGCGTTCGGGTTGGCGAAGCCCTGGGGCAGTATTACCTGGCAGACGAGGTCGCTGATGACCGCGCGGACGGCTCGATCATGATCATTATAGCGACCGATGCGCCGGTCTCGGATCGCAATCTGGAACGGCTTGCAGCACGCAGTTTTGCCGGTCTTGCACGGACCGGAGCCTCAATGACCAATGGATCAGGCGATTATGCCATCGCATTCTCGACCCATGAGGATGTGAGGCGAGGGCCTGAACGACGATCGACAGAGCGAATGGGCGAATTACCCAATGGCCAGCTGTCACCGCTTTTCCAGGCTGTTGCGGAGGCAACGGAGGAAGCGATTTATAACTCCCTGCTGATGGCCGAGGCCATTGCCTATCCACGCGTGGATGACGGCGCTCCTGTTCTTGCCCTGCCGATCCCCGCTGTGCGGGAGCTGCTGGGCGAGGAATGACAGCGACCATTGCGATTATCGGGGGCGGGCCGGCTGGGCTTTTCGCCGCGGAATATCTGTCCGCTGCCGGATTTGGCGTGCATGTGTATGACCGCATGCCGACCTTGGGACGTAAATTCCTCATGGCGGGTCGCGGCGGGCTCAATCTCACCCATTCCGAAGCCCTTGAGACCTTTATGACGCGCTATGGTGAAGCCAGCGGCTGGCTTGCACCGCTCATCGAGGCCTATCCGCCTGCGGCCCTGCAGGCCTGGGCGGACGGGCTGGGTGCGGCGTGTTTTACCGGATCGAGCGGTCGGGTCTTTCCCGAGGCGATGAAGGCCTCCCCGCTGCTGCGGGCCTGGCGCGACCGGCTTGATAAACATGGCGTTGCGTTTCACCTGCGGCAGCGCTGGTCCGGCTGGGCCGGAGAGGCGCTGACCTTCGAGGATGACGCCGGCCAGACCAGCGAGGTGGCGGCCGATGCGGTCTTGCTGGCGCTTGGCGGGGCGAGCTGGCCGCGACTGGGTTCGGATGGGAGCTGGGCCGATCTTCTGCGCGCGAAAGACGTCGCAATAAACCGGTTCGAGGCCGCTAATTGCGGGGTGGAGCTGGACTGGTCGCCGCTGGTGCGCGAGCGCTTTGCCGGCGTGCCGCTGAAGACCATCGCCCTGAGCGCGGGCGGGGTGGACGTGCGCGGCGAGGCGATGATTACGGATTACGGGTTGGAAGGGGGCGCGATCTATGCGCTGTCCGCACCGGTCCGGGAGACCTTGCGGTCCGGCCCCGTCGAGCTGCGGCTGGACCTGCGGCCCAATCAGACCGCCGAGGCCATCGCTGCGAAGCTGGGCCGGGCGCGGCCTGGCCAATCCCTCTCAACGCAGTTGAAAAAGACGCTGGGACTGAGCGCTGCGGCCGCCGCCCTCGTGTATGAGGCTGGACCGCCGCCCCGGGACGCTTTGGCACTGGCGCGTCATCTCAAATCGATACCGCTGACCATTACCGCTCAGCGCGGACTGGAACGCGCCATCTCCTCGAGCGGTGGCATCGCCCGTTCCGCACTCACCGATGCGTTGATGCTGGATGCCCTGCCCGGCGTGTTTGCGGCCGGGGAAATGCTCGACTGGGATGCGCCGACCGGCGGCTATCTGCTTCAAGCCAGCTTTTCAACGGGCCTGGCGGCAGCTCGTGGTGTGGAGCGCTGGCTGGCTCAAAAGGCCTGATGGGCCGCGCCTTCAGGGCCCGGTTTTTTTCAGGCCCCGGCTGTTCAAGCCCCGGCTGTTCAGGCCCCGGCTGTTCAGGCCCCGGCTGTTCAGGCCCCGGCTG
>JBELMP010000048.1:9612-15633 GCA_042095695.1 Maricaulis sp.
GCCCCGGCTGTTCAGGCCCCGGCTGTTCAGGCCCCGGCTGTTCAGGCCCCGGCTGTTCAGGGACGAGTCTGTCCATCGCCATGCACGACATATTTAAACGAAGTCAGCTGCTCCAGCCCGACAGGTCCGCGCGCATGCATCTTGCCGGTGGCGATGCCGATTTCGGCGCCCATGCCGAATTCTCCGCCATCCGCAAATTGCGTCGACGCATTGTGCATGACGATGGCGCTGTCGATCCGCGACAGAAAGCTGCGCGCGGCGGCGGTGTCTTCGGTCACGATGGCGTCGGTATGGCCGGAGGAATATTCGGTCACCCAGTCAATGGCTTCTTCAAGGCCGTCTACGAGTTTCACGGAGAGAATGGCATCCAGATACTCGGTGGCGAAATCGGTCTGGCTCGCCGGACGAATGCGTGCATCGAGCGATTGTGAGGCGTCATCACCGCGAAACTCACAATCGGGCATGACATCCAACAGGCAACGCAGCGTCTCCGCAGCGATGGCCATATCGATCACCAGGCTTTCGGTTGCGCCACAAATACCGGTGCGGCGCAGCTTGGCGTTCCGGACGATCTCCACGGCCCTGCCGATGTCTGCGGCGGCGTGAATATAGGTGTGGCAATTGCCGTCCAGATGCAAAAGCGTTGGCACACGCGCCTGGTCACGGACCAGTTCCACCAGGCCACGTCCGCCACGCGGAATGACCAGGTCCACATGGTCGGTGCATTGCAGCAGGGCTTGCACAGCGGCGCGATCGGGTGTGTCGATGAGCTGGATCGCATCCTGCGGCAGGCCGGCTTCCTCCAAGCCGCGGCGCATACAGCCAACCAGGGCACGAGATGAGGCGAGACTGTCAGAACCGGCGCGAAGAATGACCGCATTGCTCGATTTCAGACACAGCGCCCCGGCGTCCGCGGCGACGTTCGGGCGTGCCTCGAAAATCATGCCGATGACGCCCAGTGGTACCGAGACGCGATCAATGCTCAGCCCGTTCGGCCGGTCCGTATGCGCCAATGTGCGGCCGATCGGGTCCTCCAAGTCGGCTATGGCTTCAACCGCGTCCGCAATCGCTGCAACCCGTTCCACCGTCAATTCCAGGCGGTCGAGATAGGCATTCGGCCGGCCGGCGGCGCGCGCGGCGGACATGTCTTCCGCGTTGGCAGCGAGGATCTGATCTGTGGCGGCACGAATGGCGTCAGCTGCCAGGCAGAGCGCGACATCCTTCTGCTCACTGGGCGCCCAGGCCAGTCGGCGCGAGGCCAGCCGGGCCTGTTGCCCGAGCGTATCGATCAGCCCGTCCATGACTAGCGCAACAGGTCGTTGATGGAGGTTTTCGACCGGGTCTGGGCGTCAACCCGCTTGACGATGACAGCACAGGCCAGGGAGGGGCCGCCCTTCGGATCCGGCAGCGAGCCGGGTACGACGACAGAGAAGGCCGGGACTTCGCCCCGTGTGATTTCACCGGTTTCGCGGTCGACAATCTTGGTGGACTGCCCGAGGAAGACGCCCATGGAAATCACCGCGCCCTCGCGCACGATAACGCCCTCGGCCACTTCCGAGCGGGCGCCGATGAAGACATCATCCTCGATGATTACCGGTCCGGCCTGCAGGGGTTCAAGCACGCCGCCAATGCCGACACCGCCGGAGATATGGACGCGCTTGCCGATTTGCGCACAGGAGCCAACCGTGGCCCAGGTGTCGACCATTGTGCCTTCATCCACATAGGCGCCGAGATTGACATAGGAGGGCATCAGGACGGCGCCCGGTGCAATGAAGGATCCGCGGCGAACGGCACAGGGCGGGACGGCGCGAAAGCCTGCCTTGGCGAATTCCGCTTCGCCCCAGCCTTCAAACTTGGAGGGCACCTTGTCCCACCATTTGCCGGCGGCGACGCCGCCGTCGATCAGGCCCATGGAATTGAGCCGAAAGCCCAGCAGCACGGCCTTTTTGAGCCATTGATGCACGACCCAATCATCATTGCCCTCCTTGGAGGCTACACGGGCCTGGCCGCTATCGAGCAGGTTGATGGCGCTTTCAATGGCATCGCGAATCTCGCCTTGCGTGTCTGATGTCACCGCATCGCGGTCTTCCCAGGCGTCATTGATGGCAGTTTCGAGGGAGGAGGTCATTCTTGATCGGCTTTCTTGTCGTGAGCGGTATAGATGTCACCGAGGAAGGTGGTCAAACAGTCGACGGCGTAATGGACATGCTCCAGCGGCGTGTCCGGCGCAATACTTTCGCGGACTTCCGTGCCGTCGCGCGGCTTTATGAGCACGGTGGTAAAGCCCATCTCGTGAGCGGTCTTTAGATTGCGGACACTGTCCTCGAACATGATGCTTTCCTGCGTGGGCAGGTTGAAGCGGGCCTGGAAGCGATCAAAGCCGGCACGATGCGGCTTTGGCGTGAAATCGGCGGCGGCAACATCGAATATATCATCAAAAAGATGGGTGATGCCGAGACGGTTGAGAATATTCTCGGCATGGCCCAGCGAACCATTGGTATAGATGAGGCGCTTGCCGGGCAGGGCGGCAATGCGCTGGCCGAGCTCGGGGGCCGGATCGATGACGCTGGCATCGATATCATGCACGAAATCGAGGAATTCCTGCTGGTCGATCCCGTGATTGACCATCAGCCCGTTCAGGGTCGTGCCGTAATCCTGCCAGTAGATATGGCGCATTTCCGCTGCTTGGTCCGGTCCCAGATCCAGCAGACGCGCGACGAAATCCGTCATTTTTTGTTCGATCTGCACCATGACGCTGGCATCGGACGGGTAGAGCGTGTGGTCGAGATCAAACACCCAGTGGGTAATGTGGGAAAGGTCAGGGCGTGAGGCGGTCGGGTGACCCGAAATCACTGTCTTGGACATGAATGCGCACGCCTCCATTCTCCGGCTCGGGAATCGAGCGGAACCGGGCAACTCCATAGCCCCGCTGCGCGCAATTGTCCCGCCCTTCGGATACAAAACGAGCCGGCGCGATACAGAATTCCTGGACACCCTCGGTGATTGGCAGGCGCTCTCCGGTATTGATGCGCTCGGCATAGAAATACGTATTCGCGGTTTCCAGATGGGCCGACAAAAGGCGTGCGCAATCGCCGGCATACAAGCGCCACCAGCCGCGGGACTGCCAGATATTATCCACCCGATAGCCAATCACTGCAGAGATGTCGCCGATCGAGTCATTGCACAGCGTGACGCCGCTGGTGGCATTGCGCTCCACGGCATAGGCTTCAAGACGGTCGAGCAATTCGGCATTGCCGGGACGGCTGGAGATGCCGACATCACTCAGGAAGCTGGTGATCGCGCGTCGTGTGCCCGGACCCTCAAACCCATCAATATTGGCAATCGGATAGCCTGCCGAATTCAGGAGGCGCTGAATACCGGCCGCATCGGCAAAGGGCTGGCTGGATCGTCGTGTCGTTGGCGTCGACGGGGCCAGCAGATAATTGCTCGGTTCGACCAATACGGTGCGCAGGCGCTCTTCGCCTTCGCGGATCATGAAATCGCGCGAGGCCAGGCCAAGTGCGGCGCAGCGTGTATTGGCAACAACATCGAAATCGACTTCATCCACGCAGAGCGGAACATTGCCCCGCCACTCGCGCACCCCGCCGAGATAGGCTTCCGACGTCTTGGCATAGTAAAAAAGCGGCTGATCATCGGCCAGCTCGGCGTCGTCGGCCAACTCGGCGCAGGCGCCCGGGCGAATACGATCCCAGCCCCGGATGGCAACGCCGCCCTCGACCGGCCAGCCCGTGGCGACCTCGATGACATAGCTGGTCCGGTTGCACAGCTCCGCCGCCTGCGCCGATGGGGTGCCGCCCAGGAGGACGACCAGGCTTGCAATCAGGAAGGCAAGAAGGACACGCATGAACAAACTCTATCCCAGGATGGCCAGCTCGGCGATTTCCGCGCGCAGATTTTCCAGGCCATCGCGCTTGGCACTTGATGTTGCAGCAATGCGCGGGAAGGCGGCCGGGCGTTTCATCACGGCCTGGAGGGTTTCCTCGCGCAGCCGCTTGATGGCGGGCGGTTTGATCTTGTCAGTCTTGGTCAGCACGATCTGATAGCTCACGGCAGCCTCGTCGAAGACATCCATAATGGCTTCATCGACTTTTTTAAGGCCATGTCGGCTATCGATCAGCAGGTAAACCCGTTTGAGATTTACCCGGCCGCGCAGGAAATCGCGGGTTAGCCGGGTCCATTTATCGACCACATCCTTGGGGGCTTTGGCATAGCCATAGCCGGGCAGGTCGACGATGCGGAACTCGCTATTCTCGATCTCGAAAAAATTCAGCTCACGGGTGCGTCCCGGTTCACCGGAGGCGCGCGCCAGTGCCTTTTGATTGGTCAGCGCATTGATCAGCGAGGACTTGCCGACATTCGAGCGGCCAGCGAAGGCGATCTCGATCTTGTCCGGCGGCGGCAATTGCTGAAGGCTGACCGCGCCCATGATGAAATGGGTCGGACGGGCGAACAGGCGCCGCCCGGCCTCCAGATCGCGGTCATCGGCTGGCTCGGTCAGGATGCATCTCCCGAAGACCCGCCGCCACGCAGTCGGGCAATGAGCTTGTCGAGCTGGGTCTCGTTACCGTGGCGACGCATGATCACATATTGCTGCAGCACGGAGAGGAAGTTGTTCCAGGCCCAGTAGATCACCAGGCCGGCGGCGAAGCCGGCAAGCACAAAGGTGAAGACAATGGGCAGGAAGGCGAAGATTCGCGCCTGCATCGGGTCTTCCGGCGGCGGGTTCAACGCCTGCTGTGCGGCCATGGTCAGACCCATGATGATCGGCCAGAGGCCGAGACCCAGTACAAAGCCGAGAACCGGGATGCTCAGCGGGTCATAGGGCAGGAGCCCGAACAGGTTGCCGATCATCAGCGGATCACGCGCCGACATGTCATCAATCCAGCCATAGAAGGGCGCGTGACGCATTTCCAGCGCATTGAAGAGTGTCTGGAAAAGCGCAAAGAAGATCGGAATCTGCGGCAGGATAGGCAGGCAGCCCGCCAGCGGGTTGATCTTCTCATCCCGATAGAGCTGCATGATCGCCTGTTGCTGTTTTTGCGTATCCGACGCGTAGCGCTCACGGATTTCCTTCATCTTCGGCTGCACCAGCTTCATGCGCGCCATTGAGGCATAGGCCCGGTTGGCCAGCGGGAACATGATAATCTTGATGATCAGGGTGAAGGCGAGGATCGCCAGTCCGAAGCTTCCCAGAAGGCCCTCCAGCAGGTGCAGCGCCCAGACGAAAGGACGGACCAGGAACCAGAGCCAGCCCCAGTTATAGGCCATGTCGAAGCTCTGAACGCCGATTTCGTCCTCGACATAGTGAAGGACGTCAAGCTCCTTGGCGCCGGCAAAGATATAGCTGGTTGAGGAGAGCGTCTCCCCCGGAGCCAGGACTCGTGCCCGTTCGACATAGGAGGCTTCAAAGGCATCAATCTCGCCACGCTCGATGGTGCGGAAGCGCGCCGTGAAGGTGCTGCCAAGCTCGGGAATCGCGGCTGTCAGCCAGTAGCGCGAAGTGATGCCGACCCAGCCGCCTTCACCGCTTTCCTCAGCGCTGGCGCCGTCGGACAGAGAGTTATAGCCTTCACGGGTCATCTCACCATCGACCACGGCGATCGCGCCCTCGAAGACCGCCATGTTCGGCTCATGATCTTCGGGAATGCCTTCCTGGCGCACCAGGCCATAGCGTTGCAGTTCGATCTCGGCTTCCGAGCTATTGACGACCCGGTCGGTCACCGTGAAGAGATAATTCTCATTCACCTCGATCGTCCGCTGGAATTCCAGCCCGCTGGCACTTTCATAGCCCAGCACGACCGGCATGCCCGGTGACAGCACATCTCCGGAGCGCAGGATCCAGTCTGTGGAGCCGCCGGGCAGGTCGGTAATTCCCGGCGTCGTCGCCTGCCAGCCATCGCGCGCGTAGAAGACATGGTCGGAGTTAATCGGGTTCAGCAGCGAGACGAGTTCTTCACTGTCTACCGCGACTGTGTGATGGCGCAGACGCAGATCGTCAAA
>JBELMP010000049.1:0-14095 GCA_042095695.1 Maricaulis sp.
CGACGCCACCCAGCGTGAACAGGGTGAACTCAAACCCGATTGATTCAGACCGTCCAATCTGGTCGCTTGTACTGTCATCAAGTCGATAGACGATATCGAATCGTGTGCAGTCATCCTCATAGCGTAGCGCGACCTCGTTCTGGCGCAGCAATTCTGCGTCAAGGTCGTGCCGCAGGCTGCCCACCAGCCCCCAGTGTTCGCTCATCTGGAACTGATAAGACGCCTCGATTTCCCGGTCCGGTGCGCGACTTCCGACAGTGTCATCGCTGATATCGGTGAAGCCGATGCGAAGGCTGGTAAAGTCCGATCGGTAGGAGGCATAGAAATCCATCCGGTTCACGTCGAAATCGTCCTGATCGAGACGCGAATTCATTTCAATCTCGAACGCGCCCCAATTGATTTCTGCAGACACGACATAATCGGACCGGTCCTCAAAAAGACCGCTGGATGGGCCGAAAACCGCGTCTCCGCTCAGTCTTTCGCCCTGACCGAGGAAGAAGCGTGCGAAATCATCCTCGCCCCAAAGCGTGGTGGCGCGCAGGCCCGCCACAGCCCAGTGACCTTCTTCCCAAATGTCGAAACCGGGCGAACGGCTTGGGTCGAGGAGGAGATACTCATCGATATCAACCGTAAGACTATCCTCATTCAGGATATCATCCCGGATAGGGTCATCACTGGCAGCGGTGGTCGACAGCACCGGCTCGACGATCAAGTCGAAGTTTTCGCCCGGCCGTAGCAGCGGCCAGCTGATTTCCAGATTGGCCATTCCGACCTCACGCGACAGGGTCTGATTTGTTGCGCTGTAGACCTGAGGGTCGAGGTCGTTGAACTCAAAATGATCAGCGCGACCGGACAGGCTGGGGGTGATCACGAGACCGGCAGGACCAATCCACTGAGTCTGCCAGTCGAATCCCGTGCTCGCCCGGCGGTAATCGCTGCCGTCTTCGCGTTCCAACATCGCGCCGCTCGCGTCCAGATTCACCCGACCCCAGTTTTCCGGGGCGTCAAGCACGTAGCGGTATTGTGCCATGGGCTGGATGACGGGCAGTTTATCATCCTTGTCGGAGCGCAAGGTTTGATAGCTCGCTGCGAAAGCGGTGCCGTAGCTGCGTTGATCGCGATGCTCAAGATAGAGTTGACTCACCAGATGGCGGCTGGGTGGCTCTACGACGGAATTTTCGTCGGTAAAGCGCTCGTCAAAATCATAGCGGCGCAGATACAGATCATAGGACGCGCGCTGAACCCCAAAACCCCAGCGCATTGTCGGCGAAATATCGAAACGGCCCGAGGCAAAGACATGCCATTGCGCTTCGTCATCCGTTGCCAGGTCGCGCTCGCCATCAGAGTCGATTTCATACTCACTGGTATAGCTGCCCTCCAGCCAGGCCTCGCCGGACCAGAATCGTTTGCGATATTCGGTGAAGATGAGGGGATTTACATTGCTCATATAGCGTGGAGCAATGACCAGGTCCTGGGATGGGGAAATCGACCAGAGATAGGGTTGCTGGTAGAGGAAGCCGAGACGGTTGGAGACCCCGACCTTGGGCAGCAAGAGTCCTGATCGTCGTTCCGAAGACGGATCCGGATGGGCGAAAACCGGCGCATAGAGCACAGGCACGCCCATCACTTCCAGCTGAGCATCCCGATAATAAAGCATCTGGTCATCCACATCCTGGATGACTTCGCCGGCCCGGATGCGCCAGGTGGGATTGCCTTCCCCATCCTCGCAAAGCGGGCAGGCGGTGTAATAGGCGTTCGACAACTCAATATCGCCATTGGCGCTGCGAATAGCCGTCGCTGCAGCCATGCGGCCATTATTCTCAAGCATGGTCGCGAAACCGAGCGCGATCCCTGAGGCGAGTTCGGAGTCCAGCTCGGCCTCCTCCGCATATTGCGGAAAATCGCCCTGGCCGTGAATGATCACATTGCCTCGGGCGACGACCCGGTTTTCCTCTGGATAGTATTCGATTTCATCGGCAAAGAGCGTGCGTCCGGCCTGCTGCGCGCGAACATCGCCCCGGGCAATATAGCCCCGACCATTCTCGATATCTTCAAGCGTGTCGGCTTCCAGGTAAACCGGGGCGGAGTCTTCTTCCACGCTCCCGTCCTGGGCTAGGGCCGGACAGGCTAAGATCGTCGAGCTGAACAACACGGCCGCCAGGCGGCGAAACTGCGACGCCATGTGCGTCACTCCCTCAATTCTACGGGCCCCACCCGTCAGTCTCATCACTAGCCGATGCGGGCGGTGGCGTCCACGGTCTCAACCGTCTTCTGTGGATGCGATATAAATCAGGCCGAGCAAGGCGGTCAGGGCGGGTGCGGCCCAGGCGGCGGTCAGCGGAGGCAAGGCCCCGGTCGCGCCAATTGATCCCAGCAATTCCTGCAGGAAGAACATGACAAAACCGCCCAGCCCGCCAGCCAGGGCAAAGGCGGCTGCGCCGCCGAGCCTGTGCAGGCGCATGGTCGCGGCTGCGGCGATCAGCGTCGCCGCCAGCAAGGTGAGTGGCAGGGCCAGGAGGTTGTTGAAGCGAAGCTCATAGCGCTCTGTGGCCAGTCCGGCCTCGCGCGCAGACGCGATCAGCCCCGGCAGATCCCAGAAGGACACGCCTTCCGGTGAGCGCGCCCGTTCGAACAGGGCCTGGCGGTTAATGCTGGTTTCAAGTCGGACCAGGCCGAGCTCGCTCGCGGGTGATTCCGGAATCCGCTCCACCGAGGTCGGCACTTCCCAATGTCCATCGCGCAAAAAGGCGATGGGCGCATCGATCCGGCGTGACAGGCTGGGCACATCATCGGCGCCGACCTGGAAGTAGAGGAAGGAGGCGTTGTGAATCTCCTGGCGGTCCTCCTGCAGGGATTCCGCTGCGATAATCGTATAGCCGTCAATATTGACCTCGCGCAGCCAGATCGGCTCGGCGCTGTCGGGCGCGCGCTGCACATTCATCAGCAAATCGCGCTGACGCTCGAATGCGGCATTTCCCGCCGCCCCAAGCGGATTGAGAACCATGGCGCCGAGCAAGCCGACAATCACAGACAGGATCAGCGGAGCCGAGAGTATTCGCCAGGCCGAAACACCTGATCCGCGCATGACAACGATCTCGCTGCGCCGGTTGAGCCGAAACAGCGCGGTCAGCACGCCAAACAGGAACATGAAGGGCAGGGTGGTTTCCAGCAGGGCTGGCGCTTTCAGTGCGGTCAGGCCGGCGAGTTCGAGGGTCGACACATCTGCGCGCGTACCGATGGCACGGGTTTGCTCGACGAAATCGACCAGCAAAATGACACCCGCGATAATTCCCGCGGCAAGGGCCAGCCCGAACAGGGTCTGCATAAACATGTAGCGATTTAGCTGACCAAACATGATCTAGGCCCTCGCCGGTATCAGGGGGCCATCCGGACGTTGCCGGCGCGGCCAGTAAATCACCGCGATCGCACCCGCTATTCCAAGGAGCGGCACAAGATATTGAGCAATATTGAGTGCAGGATCGTCTGCGGCGGCCGATTGCGTGCTGAAACCGATCAGCCGGATCACCAGCCCTGCGGTCACGGCAATCGTAATGCGGCGGCCATAACCAAGCCGGGAATAATCGCCGGCAAAATACGCGGCGGCCGCGATCATTGCGAACATCAGCGCGTAGAGCGGCGCTGACAGGCGGTAGTGAGCCTCGGCCAGCGCCCGTTCAACCCCGTCTGATCGGGCGATAATGGAACTGTCTGGCCAGAATAACTCGTGCAGGAAGCGGTCACTCTCCTTGAAAAAGATGGCATCGACCGGACCGACAAAGGCGGCGAGATCGAACTCATAGCGATCAAAATCGCCATAGCTGAGCTCCCCGGTCTCGTCGATCTGCTGCAGATTCCCGTCAATCATCACCATGGCAGTACGCTCTGCCGTCCGCACGATCACACCCTCGCGGGCGCTATAGGTCGCCGTGCCCGCCGGGTCCTGGGAGTCGTGGATCAAAATGTCCATCATGCGCCCGGCATTATCGCGCTCGCGGGCATAAATGGTCACGCCATCACCAAGCTGGGTGAAGGCTCCGGGTGTCACAAGACTGGCGGCGATATTGGAGCGCAGCGCATAAAGGCTTTCGCGCATTTCGCGATAGGAGAGCGGCTGGACCAGCAGATTAATCGTCAGATTGATCAGCATTACATAGACGCTCAGGCGCACCAGCGGCGAGATCAGCCCCCAGCGGGTCAGGCCGGACGCGGTCGCCACGACGACCTCGCTATCGCCCGTAAGACGCGACAGTCCATTGAGAACGGCCACAAACAGCGCGATCGGCATCAACAGAGCAGTCAGGTGCGGCAAGGCGAGCACGGTGACTTTCAGGAAGGTAAATGTGGTTTGCGAATAGCCCGAGATCAGGTCGACATTGGACAGACTCTGGGTGAGCAGCGCGAGCCCGGCAAAGGCGGCGATCGCGGTTATGAACGGCCAGAGCAATTGCCGGAAGAAGTAGCGTTGGACCAGATTCATCGGTTTGGATTGAGCTGCGCGTTCAGCCTTCTATCTCACGTCTGGATCGGATACCACTTCTGCGACCCATCTTTCTCGTCCCAAAAGCATACACGGGGCGACAGACCAAGCCAGTTACGCCAATTTTCGAGGTGCCGTTATGAAAATCGCCTTTGCTGCCGCGGATTCAATCACCGGATCCATCGCTTTGCCCGTTTTTGCGGAGAATCAACTCTCCACTGCTGCCGAGGCTGCCGATGCCGCGTCCGGTGGACAGCTCAAGCGCGCCATCGAAGCGTCGCGATTCGGCGGCAAGCCCGGCCAGACCCTGGAAATCATGGCACCGGCAGGCAGTGATGCGCCGCGTTTCGTTCTCTTCGGCCTTGGTGACAAGGACAAGCTGGAGGCGAAAATCCTGGAGAAGGCTGCTGCCGCGGTGGTCAGCAAAATCCTGCTTAGCGGCGAGGCGTCCATCGCCCTGCGCCTGGACGGTGTTGCGGATGCCGAAGGCGCGGCCCGGGCGGGGCTTGGCGCGCGCATGGCCGCCTATCGCTTTGACGATTACCGCACCAAGCTGTCCGAGGATAAGCGACCTTCGCTCGACACAGTCACCATCGCCGCCGATGACGTGGCCGCCGTTGAATCCGCCTGGGAGAGCTGGGGCGCCGTCGCAGCCGGGGTCGATCTTGCGCGCCAAGTGACCAACCAGCCGCCGAATGTCCTGAATCCGGAGACCTATGCCAAGCAGATCGAAGGGCTTGCCGAGCATGGGCTGGAAATCGAGATCCTTGATGAGGCGAAGATGGCTGAGCTGGGCATGGATATGCTGCTCGGTGTCGGCCAGGGCTCCCAGTTTGAAAGCCATATCGCCATCATGAAATGGAATGGCGGCGCGGCTGATGAAAAACCGCTTCTCTTCGTTGGCAAGGGGTTGACCTTCGACAGTGGGGGCATCTCCATCAAGCCATCGGCCGGCATGGACGAGATGAAGGGCGATATGGGCGGCTCTGCCTCGGTTGTCGGCCTGATGCGCGCGCTGGCGGGTCGCAAGGCCAAGGTGAATGCAATTGGCATTGTCGGTCTCGTCGAGAACATGCCGGGCGGTAACGCCCAGCGCCCGGGCGATATCGTCAAATCCATGTCCGGTCAGACGGTCGAGATCCTCAATACGGATGCCGAGGGGCGCCTCGTTCTGGGTGATGTGCTCTGGTATTCGCAGGAACGCTTTGATCCCAAGCTGATCATCGATCTGGCGACGCTGACGGGTGCGATGCTGATCGCGCTGGGCAATAGCCGGGCGGGTATTTTCACCAATTCAGACGAAATTGCCGCCCAGCTGTCCAGTGCCGGGGATGCGTCGGATGAGCCGGTCTGGCGCCTGCCGCTCGGCCCGGACTATGAAAAGCATATCGAGACCAAGAATGCCGATATCCGCAATATGGGCGAGGGGCGCCTTGCCGGTTCGATTGCCGCGGCGGAATTCCTGAAATGTTTCGTCAATGACAAGCCCTGGTGCCATATCGATATCGCCGGCACCGCTATGGGCGGCATGAAGGATGACCCGCGTCAGCCCAGCTGGGGCACGGGCTGGGGTGTGCGCATCCTCGACCGCTTTGTGTGCGATAATTACGAGGGCTGAACGGAAAGGGGAGCGGGCGGTCGAACGGGCCGCCCGGCAAGGTGATGGCACAAACGGATCAGCCGGGCGAGCTGTGGTTTTACCATCTTGAGCGCTCCTCTGTGGACGACGTCCTGCCCGAATTGCTGGAAAAGACCCTGGCGCGGGGGTGGTCGGCCCTTGTTAACTCCCCGGATGCAGACCGACTTGCCGCGCTGGATCAGCATTTATGGACATGGCGGGATGAGAGTTTCACCCCGCATGCCATTGCCGGCGACGGTGATGAAGCCCGCCAGCCGGTCTTGCTGACGCTCACCGGGGACAATCTCAATAATGCCCAATGCCTGTTTCTGCTGGATCGGGCACCGGTGCAGGATTTCTCGGCTTATGCGCGTATCATCATCCTGTTCGACGGGCATGATGAAAGCGCGGTCACAGCAGCGCGCGGCCTCTGGAAACAGGCCAGCAGTGCGGGTGCGACAGTCGCCTATTGGCGGCAATCGGAAGCCGGGCGCTGGGAGAAAAAGGCCTGATACCGGTTTGCGCTTGTGATTGGCCAGACGCGCGTTATCGTTCCTGATCCGCAGCCAATAGAGTTCGTCATGACGCCTGTCTTCAAGTTTGCCGTCCTCAGTGGCCTCGCCCTGATTGCGGGGTGTAGCGCGACCACAACCGACCCGGTTGCGGTTGCGAGCCCGTCGATGCCACCGGCCGCTGCGGACGCCTTGCCGCCGATGATGCCGGTTGAGGAGCTGGGTTCCGCCGATGTCCGACCGCCCATCACCGGCTCGTGCGGCATGGAGGATTTGCAGCAATATGTGGGCTGGCCGAGAACCAGCGTCTCCCGCAATGTCCTGCCGGCCAATTTCCGGGTCTTGGGGCCGCACTCTGTCACCACGATGGAGTATCGCGCCGAACGCCTGACGGTGCGCATTGATGCGAATGACCGGATTGAGAGCATTAGCTGCGGCTAGAGTGAATTTTCTTTGCTTGTGAATTTATTCCAATATTGCGCAGCGCTTTCCGACTAGGAAAGTCATGTTTCCTCAGGCTGCGAGGCGTTTGGTCGCTGGCATCTCGCCCAATGGGCCGGTTGAAGCCTCTAGCTGCTTGCCGTCTCCCGCAATTTTAATCGCCCCTGATCGCGCGGATGAGGTGACCGCGTCGGCATGGATTGCCTGTCATGGTTTCCCAAGACGGTATAGGCGAAGTCTTGCAACCAGACTGGGTCGTCAAAGTAAAAACCGTGACTGTCCATAAAGTTTGATGTGAGCGTACCATCGGCTTGGACATCGGACTTCAGCCAGCGGTCCGATGTGTCAACATCAGCAATCTGAGACCACATTTCAGACGGTGCGCCATGTCGACCGAGCCGCGGCGCAGTGAGCACGCGTTTAACATTCGATGTTGCGAGTGCTTTATCGTGCCGATTGAAGTAATTCGTAACCCGCTGGCTATAGTGCTGCATCGCCCAGGAATCCCGACCCGCAAAGGACGCGACGGATATGTCGGCACTGGCGAGCACAAGCTGATTAATCGACCAGGCCCGGTCGCGCGTGGCGCGGAAATCAGTTGCCGTCCGCAGCGCTTCGCGCGTGACCATCGCGCCCATGGAGTGAGCGAGGACATGGACCCTTACATTGCATTCCGGTGCCGAGAATAGCGCGAACAGTTTGAGCCCGCTTTCAACCAGCGCAAAGGCTGATTTGCGAGCGTCCATTCCGTCTTCGACATAGTTGAGCACACTCCCCATGGCCGGCCAGTCAAAGCTGACAAAAACAGCGTGGGTCAGTCCGTATGCAGGGCTTTTATAGTGTTCAACAAAGGCGCGATGCCGCGCGAAGGCCGATTCTGCGTTCATATTGTAACCGTGCACCAGCATGACGATGTCGCCATTCTGAACCTGTCCGTCGGGAGCGGCGCCCACATCCTCAGCCCGCTGCCGGGCGTCTTCAAGAATTCTCGATGCCCAGTTTTTGCCGACTTGCGCGCGGCGCCCTTTGAGCTTGTGAGACGGCCGAAAACTCGTGGCTTCGGCGGGGGAAATCAGAAAGCTCGGATCGGCGGGCTCGCTGCCGAACGCGTCGTCAGCCTTTCGGTCAATAGTCCGGGTTGAAATCGCATAATAGGTCATCACGCCCCCAAGTTAACGGTGTCTCCCCGCAATCAGAGTAGGATGGATCTTTGCTTTAATCTGTGATGCCCGTCACGCCGGGCCTCGCCTCACCCCTCCGCCTGGGCAAGCTCCAGCTTTTCCTCGGCTTCCAGCCATTTTGTCTCGGCTGTGTCGAGCAATTCGACGGCCTTGGCGCGCTTGATCTGGAGATCTGTCGCGGTCTTGGGGTCTTTTTCGTAAAGCCCGGGCGCCGCCAGGCCCTTGTCGATTACCTCGATTATGCCACGCAGCCGGTCGGCTTCCTTTTCCCAGCGGGCGATTTCATCGCGCAGGGGTTTGAGGAGTTTGCGCATGTCGGCGGCAGAGCGACGGGCAACGGACTTCTCGTCCATGGCGGTGTTTTTCTTCTTATTGCCATCCTTGCTGCCGCGGCCGAGCAGGGATTGCCGATAGGTCTCGATATCCTCGCCATAGGGTTTGACCGCACCGTCGGCGACCAGCCAGAGCCGGTCGACACAGGCCTCGATGAGATAGCGATCATGACTGATCAGGATGACGGCGCCTTCATAGGCATTGATCGAATTGATCAGCTCGGCGCGACTATCCATGTCCAGATGATTGGTCGGCTCGTCAAGGATGAGCAGGTGCGGGCCTTCAAATGTGATGAGATTGAAGAGCAGGCGGGCCTTTTCGCCGCCGGACAGGGATTTGGCGGGGGTTTCCTGGCGATCACCGGGCAGGCCGAACCGGGCCAGGCGCGACCGGCGCTGCGCCTCGGTTGCGTCAGGCATCAGCTCCAGCACATGCTGATAGGCCGAGACCTCTGGTGAGAGCACATCAATCTGGTGTTGGGCAAAAAAGGCGATCTGCAGCTTCTTGTGCTTGCGCCGAAACCCGTCAAGCGGTTCGAGGGCGTCACACAGGATCTTCGCCAGGGTCGACTTGCCGGCACCATTGCGGCCGAGAATCCCGATCCGGTCATCCGGATCGATATTGAGATTGACGCCGTTGAGGATTGGCTTGTCCGGCTCATAGCCGGCGACCATGTCAATCATGCGCACAATTGGCGGTGCCATGCGCCGTTGCGGGCTGGGAAAGTCGAAAGGTGCGACAGGGTCATCGACAATGGTGGCAACCGGTTGCATGCGCTCGAGCATTTTGACGCGGCTCTGCGCCTGCTTGGCCTTGGAGGCCTTGGCCTTGAAACGGTCGACAAAGGCCTGCAGGTGGCGACGCTGGGCTTCCTGCTTTTCCACCAGCTTCATCTGCAGGCGCTGTTTCTCGCGCAGTGCCTTCTCGAAATCATCATAACCGCCATCCCAGACGGAGATCTTGCCGTCCTTGAGATGGGCAATCTTGTTGACCGCACCGTTGAGAAGGTCGCGGTCGTGAGAAATGAGCAGCACGGCGCCGGGATAGCTGCGCAGATAATTCTCCAGCCACATGACGCCTTCCAGATCCAGATAATTGGTCGGTTCGTCGAGCAAAAGCAGGTCGGGGCGGGCAAACAGGGTTGCTGCGAGCGCAACCCGCATGCGCCAGCCACCGGAGAATTCCTTGCACGGACGCTGCTGGTCCTGTCCGCTGAAACCCAGACCGTGCAGGATTGACCCGGCCCGCGCTTCTGCGCTGTGAGCCTCGATATCGGCAAGGCGGGTCTGGATTTCCGCGATACGGTTGGGATCGGTCGCTGTCTCGGCTTCGGCGAACAGCTCGGCACGTTCTGTATCCGCGGCCAGGACCACATCAATGAGGCTGTCCTCACCGCCTGGCGCTTCCTGGGCGACCCAGCCCATGCGCGCGCCCTTCTTGATGCGCGCCTCGCCGGCTTCCGGCGCGATCTCGCCCCGGATCAGCCGGAACAGCGTTGACTTGCCGGTGCCATTGCGCCCGATCAGACCCATCTTGGTCTTGTCGTGCATGGCAAAGGTCGCCTTGTCGAACAGCATCCGGCCTTCGATGCGATAGGTGAGGTCGTTCACGTGCAGCATGGGAGGGGCGAGTTAGCCCGGACCGGCGGACGGGGCAAGCATGTCGTGCGCCGACCCCCGTGCGCGCGCGGCCGGGCGGTGGACCTGGCGCGATGAACCGCCTAGGTTCGCGTCGCAAGGGAATGCGCGGGAGGATTTCGCGCGTCCCGCTAGAATTGGGGAGCGCTATGAGAATTTTACTGGCAGCGACAGCGGCCTTGTCGGCTCTGGCCGTAAGCGGATGCGAACAGGCCGGCGCCCAGGATGAGGGCCGTCTGACCAGCGATACGTTCGATGCATTCGAACTTCGCAATATCGGTCCGGCCTTCATGTCCGGTCGGATTTCGGACATTGATATTCACCCCGATGACCCGTCAACCTGGCTCGTCTCGGTGGGTTCGGGCGGGGTCTGGCGCACCGAGAATGCCGGGACGACCTGGACGCCGCTGTTTGATGATCAGCCCGTATATACCATCGGGACGCTAACCATTGATCCCAATGCCCCGGACGTGATCTGGGTCGGGACGGGAGAAAATGTCGGTGGCCGTCACGTCTCGTGGGGTGATGGTGTTTATCGCTCGACCGATGGCGGACAGAGCTGGGAAAATATGGGTCTCGGCGCCAGCGAGCATATTTCCGAGATCATCATCCATCCCGAGGACAGCAATACGCTCTGGGTCGCGGCCCAGGGTCCGCTCTGGTCGAGCGGCGGTGAACGCGGTCTCTACAAATCCACCGATGGTGGCGAAAGCTGGGAGAATGTTCTCGAGATCGATGAATGGACCGGCGTCACCGATCTGGTGATCGATCCGCGCAATCCCGATCGCCTCTACGCGGCGACCTGGCAGCGCCACCGGACTGTCGCTGCCTATATGGGCGGAGGCCCCGGCACGGGCATTTATCGCTCCGATGATGGGGGTGAGAGCTGGGAGCGGCTTGAGGGTGGTTTGCCGACAGGCAATCTGGGCAAGACCGGCCTCGCGATCTCGCCGCAGAATCCGGATGTAGTCTACGCCGCCATCGAGACCGAACGCCGTGAAGGCGGTGTCTGGCGCTCGACCGATCGTGGCCAGAGCTGGGTGAAGATGTCCGATGAGGTCGGTGGCGGCACCGGCCCGCATTATTACCAGGAACTCTTCGCCAGCCCACATAATTTCGACGAGATCTATCTGGTCTCGAACTATTCCATGGTCTCCCGCGATGGCGGGGCAAGCTGGGACCCGGTCAGCACCGAATACAAACATGTCGATGACCATGCCATCGCCTTCCGCGATGATGATCCCGATTTCATCCTCTTCGGCTCCGATGGCGGGCTTTATGAGAGCCTGGATGGCATGGAAACCTGGCGCTATATCGCCAATCTCCCGGTCACCCAGTTCTACAAGATCGCCGTCGATGACGACTTCCCCTTCTATAATGTCTATGGCGGTACCCAGGATAACAATACCCAGGTCGGCCCGTCCCGCACGCTGAACCGTCACGGTATTCGCAATTCTGACTGGGAGATTGTGGTCTTCGCCGATGGCCATCAGCCGGCCACCGAACCGGGTAATCCCGATATCGCCTATGGCCAGTGGCAGCAGGGCAATCTGGTCCGCTTCGACCGGACGACGGGTGAGGTCATCTATATCCAGCCGCAACCGGAACCGGGTGAGCCGGCCGAGCGGTTCAACTGGGACGCACCCATCCTGGTGTCCTCCCATGATCCGGCTCGGATTTATCATGGCTCCCAGCGCCTGTGGCGCTCGGATGATCGCGGTGATAGCTGGACGACGCTGTCGGGCGATCTGACCCGTGACGAGGACCGTATGCAGCTGCCCCTGATGGATCGCCAATGGTCCTGGGAGGCGAGCTGGGACGTCTATGCGATGTCCAATTACAATACCATCACCTCGATTGCGGAATCGCCGCTCAATGAGGATTTGATCTGGGTCGGCACTGATGACGGCATTATCCAGCTAACCCGCGATGGCGGCGCCAGCTGGACGCAGATCAATGCCGGTGCGCTTCCGGGCGTTCCCGAACGGGCCTTTGTCAATGATATCAAGGCCGACCTGTTCGATGAGGATACGGTCTATATCGCCCTGGACAATCACAAGGAGGGCGATTTCACGCCCTATCTCTATGTCTCGCGCAATGGCGGCCGGAGCTGGACCTCGATCGGCGAGGATCTGCCCGAGGATCATATCGTCTGGCGGATTGTGCAGGATCATGAAAATCCGGACCTCCTGTTCACGGGTACGGAGTTTGGCGCCTTCTTCACTGTCGATGGCGGCGAGAACTGGATTGAGCTGAATGCCGGCTCGCCGGTGATTTCCTATCGTGACCTGCAGATCCAGCGCCGGGAGAATGATCTCGTCCTGGGCAGTTTCGGTCGGGGCATTTTCGTCCTCGATGATTACACACCGCTGCGCAACGTCAGTGCCGAGGCGCTGGAGGAAGATGCGCTGCTCTTCACCAGCCGCGATGCGCTGTGGTACATGGAGGAACATCCGCTCGCCTTCAGCGCGGGTGGCTCGATGGGCCATGGCTATTACCGGGCGGACAATCCGCCCTTCGGCGCGGTCTTCACCTATTATCTGCGTGAGGGGCTGCAGACGGCGGCTGAAATTCGCCAGGCGGCGGAAGCCGATCTGGACTCAACGCCATTCCCGGGCTTCGACGCTGTCGAGGCCGAGCGCCGGGAATCCACACCGAATGTCTGGCTTGCGATCTCCGATGCGCAAGGCAATGTCATTCGCCGGGTCACCGGACCAGTTGAGGCGGGCTTCCATCGCATCGACTGGGACTTGACCCGCGCCTCCTTGAGCGCCGTCACCAGTGGCAATGCCACCGGTAATGAGGGAGATGACGAGCCCAGCGGTCCGATGGTCGCCCCCGGCAGTTACACCGCCACCCTCTATCAGCGGGTTGCGGGGGTAACCACGCAATTGGCGGAACCGGTGAGCTTCAACGTGGTCCGTCTGCGTGAAGGGGCCTTGCCCGGGGCCTCACCGGAAGCGGTTGCGGCCTTCTGGCAACGTGTGGCCACGCTCCAGGGGGATTTGTCAGCGGCCAACGCGATGATTGCGGAGATGGATGCACGTCTGGCGGTCCTTCACACGGCCATGCTGCGGTCGAATGCGGAGCCGGGCGCGCTTGAAGCCGACTGGCAGGCACTGCGCGACGAGCTTTTCGCCATTGAAGAAGCCCTGTCCGGCAATCAGTCCCATGGCGGGTTTTATGGACCTTTGCCGGAAACTGTGGGCAGCCGTTTGAGCTTTGTCTCGAACGGGGTGGCGAATTCGACCTATGGGCCGACACCGAGCCATGAAACCCATATGCGCTATGCAGAGACGGAGTTCGCGGATATCCGTGACCGCCTCAATGCTTTGGCGGAAACCGGTTTCCCGGCTTTCGAGACGGCCCTCGATGAGGCCAGTGCGCCTTGGCGGTCTGCCGGCGGCGCTAGCCGCTTGCCGCCCTTCTAGGCCAAACGCACTGATTGGCAGGGGCCGCGCCGCAAGGTGCGGCCCGTTTGCTTTTGAGCTAGCCGCCAAATCCCAGACGCAAGCCGGCCCGCGCCCATCGACCGGGTTCGCGAAGGCCGAGCTGGGGTTCAATCCGCGTATCGGTCGCATTATCGATCCGTACATAGGCATCCCAGGCTGCGCCGGCCGGGCGGTAGCGGGCCGACAAATTCAGCGCCGTGGACACGGGCAGGGGTTCGAAGACATCCTCATCCGTGAAGCTATAGGCGCGGCCGCGATGATTTAGCTCTGCGCGCAGCGTCCAAGCCGGTGCCGGGTGGTAGCGGGCGGCAAGGCGCGCAATCACGCCAGGACGCTCGGCAAGGAAACGCTGATTGTCGAGGCCAGCCCCGTCATTGCGGCGCAAATGCATGGCGGTGAAACCACCGTCCAAATCCGTGGTTCCGGTCTTGGCGGGCGCAATCA
>JBELMP010000049.1:14105-14898 GCA_042095695.1 Maricaulis sp.
CTGCCAGCGATCACCCGCATCATAGACGAAGCGCGCCTCGATCCCGTGCGCCTTGGCGCCGGACAGGTTCACACGCTGGCGCAGCCGTTCTCCGTTCACGCTGATATTGATTTGATCGAGCGTCTCATCCTGCTGCCAGATAAAAGGGGTGAAGGCGATGTCCCAGCGGTCACCGGCATGGGCGATCTCAAGATCGAGACTGGTCAGGGTTTCCGGATTGAGATCGGGATTGGGAACGAAGCGGTTCAAGGCCGCGCCATACAGTTCTCTCAGGGTCGGGATCCGGGCCTTGCGGGCGAGGCTGGGGCGTAGCGAGATGGTCTCGCTCATCTGCCAAAGCGCGCCGAGTGTCGAATTCCAGGTTTCGAAATTCTCGCCCGCCGGCCGGCCGCCGGTGTCGCTAACCTCGATACGGTCGAGGCTTGCGCCTGCGAAAAGCGTCAGCCGATCTGACCAGTCCCGTTCATACTCGCCGCCCAGGCTATAGCGCCGATCAGCGAAGCGTTCCGCCGCGCCGGACGCGGCCGGCGTGGTTTCGCGCTGGCTGTGGCGGCTGTCGAGTGTTGTCAGGCTCCACCTCAATGCACCGCCGAGCACATTCCGGCCATCCGCCAGCACGCGCAGACCGATCGCGTCATCCTCATCATGCTGGGTCTCTTCCAATTGCGCATAGGCGGATGAAGCATAGCTATCAATCGACTGTTGGAAGGATTGCGACCAGAGCGTTGCGTGAACGTTCCAGCGGGTCGAGGGCGCAAACCCGCCGCGCAGAATCGCGAGGTTCTGATCCGCA
>JBELMP010000050.1:0-14832 GCA_042095695.1 Maricaulis sp.
GATTCCGCAGCCCGACCAACAGCCATCATTGACATGCCGCCGAACAGGTAGGGCAACAAGCCGCCAAAGAGCAGGCCGACGATGACATAGGGGTTCTCCAGGGAGAAGTCCGGCTCGATGTGGAGCAGGTGTTCCACATCCGTCGTATAGGCCGCGAACAGAACCAGGGCACCCAGTCCGGCAGAGCCGATAGCATAGCCCTTGGTTACCGCCTTGGTCGTATTGCCGACGGCGTCGAGCGTATCGGTCGTGTCCCGGACGCTTTCGTCCAGACCCGCCATTTCGGCAATACCGCCCGCATTGTCGGTCACCGGACCAAAGGCATCGAGGGCAACGATCAGGCCGGCCAGCGCCAGCATGGTCGTTACGGAGATCGCGATACCGAACAGGCCAGCAAGGCTGTAGGTCGCCAGAATACCGGCAATGATAATTAGCGCTGGCAATGCCGTCGCTTCCAGCGACACGGCCAGACCCTGGATCACATTGGTTCCGTGTCCGGATTCTGAGGACCGGGCGACAGAGCGCACCGGGCGGAAATCCGTACTCGTATAGTATTCCGTGACCCAGATTATCGCAGCGGTCACGACCAGGCCGATAACACCGCTCCAGAAGAGGTTCATGCCGGTGATCATCTGGCCATTGACCTCGGCGATCTCGCCCAGGCCGCTCGGCAAGGCATAAATCGTCACCAGGTACAAACCGCCAATCGACAACACGCCGGCTGCGATCAGGCCCTTATAGAGCGCACCCATCACATTGGTGCCCTTGCCCAGGCTGACGAAAAATGTGCCCAGGATCGAGGTCACGATACAGATCGCACCGATCGCCAGCGGATAAATCATCATCGCCGAGGCGAGCTCGCCGGTGAAGAAGATCGAGGCCAGGACCATGGTCGCCACGACCGTCACGGCGTAGGTCTCGAACAGGTCTGCAGCCATGCCGGCGCAATCACCGACATTGTCACCAACATTGTCCGCGATGGTTGCCGCATTGCGCGGATCATCCTCGGGAATGCCGGCTTCAATCTTGCCGACCATGTCGCCGCCGACATCCGCACCCTTGGTGAAGATACCGCCGCCGAGACGGGCGAAGATCGAGATCAGGGAGGCACCGAAGCCGAGCGCGACAAGGCTGTCGACAATCGTCCGGTCACCGGCACCGAGTACATCGGTCAGGATGAGATAATAGCCAGCCACACCGAGGAGTGCGAGGCCCGCCACAAGCATGCCGGTAATGGCACCGGAACGGAAGGCGATGGCGAGGCCACCGGCCAGGCTCGTACTGGCAGCCTGGGTGGTGCGGACATTGGCCCGGACCGAAACCAGCATGCCGATAAAGCCGGCAGCGCCGGACAAGACGGCACCGATGACGAATCCAAGTGCGACTTCCCAACCCAGGAAGATGGCAACAAAGATACAGACGGCCGCGCCGACGATTGCGATAGTGGTGTATTGGCGCTTCAGATACGCGTTGGCGCCTTCCTGGATGGCCGATGCGATTTCACGCATTTTTTCGGACCCGGCGTCTGCCGCCAACAATCTCTGGGTTTGTACAACCCCGTAGATGATGGCTAGCACCGCGGCTGCGATGGCCAGCATAAGCATATTCATGGCTGTTTCCTGCCCCGATTTTCTATTTCGTTGCGGTCAATTTGACAGGGAAAGCGAGCCTGTGAGGACCACAGACCGACCGTTAATTCTTCCCCCTGGACCAAGGGACTATGCCCAATGCCCCTGTTCGGCGCAACACGGTCTGGGTGCAGCTGCGAAAAGGCTCGCCAGGTATGAGAATTATGACAGTTTAGCGGTAATCAGCGACGGAAGAGGCGAACGTCGAAACCGCGAATCTCGAGATCCTCGATGGCCGCCTCACCGTGAAGCTGCGCCATCACCATGGACCAGACTTCAACCGCCCGGCCCTCATCAAGCGCCGAACCGTCTTCCGTACTCAGATTGACACGATGGGCAGCGCGCACGAAGGCGTCGAGCGCGTAATGGGCTTCTTCTTGTACCGACCAGACATTGTATCCGGAGGCGACACGCACCCGCACGGAAACATAGGCAAAGCCTGTCAGCCGCCCATAAGTGTCTGCCAGCGGCGCCACGACTGCGGGAAGCGTGAAGGAGCGCGGATCGTCCTGTTCCGGCTCATCATAGCCCTCGCCGTCTTCGCCACCACGATTGAACAGGGTGACAAAGCGATTGGCACCGCCAGATGACGAGTTCTCGCCGCCGCTCGGCGGTGCTGCATACGCGGTCGCCGACAGGCTCACAAACAGAATGAATGACAGAAAAACGCGCATATCCACCTCACCAATCCTGATGAGCATGGCAGAAAGCCCTCAAAAATGCGTAAAGCCAGCCTGATCGAGGTCGAGCGCATGCCCCGCCTCGTCAAGAACGCGAACACCCTCACCGTCCAGAACCTGTCCGATCCAGGTCAATTCCACCCCCAGCTCGGCCTTCAAGGCCAGGATTTCGGCTGCTTTTTCCGCCGGAGCGGTAAATAGAAGCTCGTAATCATCGCCACCTGTGATGAGGCTTTCCACACCTGGCAGGCCCTCCGCTTCCAGCCAGTGCAGTACCGGTGCGGACCAGGGCAGGAGTGCGGTTTCAAGCTCCAGGGCTACGGCGCTCGCCCGGGCCAGATGGCCGGCATCCGCCACCAGACCGTCGGAGATATCAATACACGCGCTTGCCCGGCCGAGCAGCGCCTGGCCCAGTGCAATGCGTGCCTGAGGGCGTTGATAACGCCCGAGCAGATCGGCCTGCTCATCCAGCTCGCCCTTCGCCATGGACAGGCCCAGAACCGCATCCCCGAGCGTGCCCGATACCCAGACATAATCGCCCGGCCTGGCCCCGGAGCGTGACAGATAGCCGTTGGGGCTTTCGCCCAGCATGGTCATCGAGACAACCAGCGCCTCACCGCCGCGCGTGGTATCGCCACCCAGGAGTGGAAGCTGAAATCCGGCAGCGCTGGCGGCCAAGGCCTCCACAAAATCATGACGCTGCTGTGCGCCGTAATGTGTCGGCCAGGCGATGGAAAGCAGAAAACCGCGCGGTGTCGCTCCCATCGCGGCAAGATCGGACAGGTTGGAGCCAAAGGCGCGCTGGGCCGCGACCGCCGGGCCATCACTGGTCAGGAAGTGAACGCCTTCAACCAGCATGTCCGAGGCCAGGGTGAGATCGGCCTGACCATGCAGAATGGCCGCGTCATCGCTGAGGCTGAGCGCCGCAGCATCGCCCCGCGTCAGGGGCAGGAGTTGATCACGAATGAAATCGAATTCACCCTCATCACCCATGCCTAGAACTCGGTCGGTCGGGCCTCACGGGCACACCGGTCCAGCGCCGCATTGATGAATTTGGGTTCGGAGCCTTCAAAGAAGGCATTGGCGACGTCGACATACTCGTCAATGACGACGCGCGCGGGAACGTCGGACCGGTGAAACAGCTCATAACCGCCGGCCCGCAAAATAGCGCGCACTGTCGCGTCCAGCCGGTCCATGCGCCAGCCGTCCGCGAGCAAGGCGTCAATGGCAGGATCGACCACGGCTTGCTTCTCAACCACGCCAGTGACCAGGGATTCGAAGAAATCCTCGTCAGCCTCGACAAATTCCGGCCCTTCATCAGCAGCGCCGAAGCGATGATCGCGAAACTCCTTGATCACGGATTTGGCGCCACGATCACCGATTTCCATCTGATAGAGCGCCTGGACAGCAGCAAGGCGCGCGGCGCGACGCAGGCGAGCACGCGCCTGGGACGGGTTTTCAGCGGTCGTGCTCATGCCTCGGCCCGAAATCTGTCGCGCAGGGTCAGCAATGCCAGACAGGCCTCTGCTGCATCCTTGCCCTTATTCTTCTCGGCCGCGCGCACCATGGCCTGGGCCCGGTTCTCGACGGTCAGAATACCATTGCCCAGCGCCACACCTTCCAGTGTCAGATCCATCAGCCCGCGAGCCGACTCGCCACAGACATAGTCATAATGCGTGGTCTCTCCGCGAATAACGCAGCCCAGCGCGATATAGCCGTCAAACTCGGCATCGGCGATTTCCGCCTGCGCGATGACGCCGGGGATCTCCAGCGCCCCCGGCACTTCCACGACCTCATGGGAAACACCGGCCGCGTCCAACGCAGCCTGGGCCCCCTTGATCATCGGCTCGGCGATATCACGATAGAAATTTCCCGCAATAATCAGTATGCGCCAATCGCTCATTTCAATCTCCGGCAAACAGGCGTTCTTCGTGAACGCTCAGACCGTAGCCCTCAAGCCCGACGATTGTCTGCGGCTTGGTGGTCAGCAAATCCATTTCCTTGACGCCCAGGTCCAACAGGATCTGCGCACCGACGCCATATTCGCGCAAGCGGCGCGCCTCTCGCTCACCCTGGGGCAAGGCCGGGTGTGCGCCGAGGCGTTCGACAATCGCGGTATGACTGGTTTCGCGGATAAACACCATTACGGCGGCGCCGTCATGCGCGCTGAGCACTTTCATGGCAGCCTCAACCAATCCGCCGCGGGCTTCGGCGGCGCCCAGCACATCATCGACGAAGCTGACCTTGTGCATCCGTACCAGCGTCGGCCGGTCCGCCGAAGGCATGCCCTTGACCAGGGCCACATGTTCCGCGCCGTCCAGCGTGTTGCGGAACACGATTAGCTTGAACGGTCCGCCCCACTGGCTGGTGAAGTCGGTTTCCATCCGGCGCTCGATAAAACGGTCATTGCGACGCCGATAGGCGATCAGATCCTCGATCGTCCCGATCTTCAGCCCGTGCAACTGGGCAAAGGCGATGAGATCGGGCAGGCGCGCCATCGTACCGTCTTCATTCATGATCTCGCAGATCACACCGGATGATCCCGCGCCCGCCAGCCGCGCGACATCAACAGAGGCCTCGGTATGCCCCGCGCGCAGCAGCACACCGCCATCGCGCGCCACCAGGGGGAAGACATGACCGGGTGTGGCGATATCTTCGGCACCTGTTGCCGGATCGGTGGCAACCTCGATGGTCCGCGCGCGATCATGAGCGGATATCCCGGTTGTTACCCCTTCACGCGCCTCGATCGAAACGGTGAAGGCTGTCTGATGTCGTGATCGATTTTCCGACGACATCAGCTTCAGGCCCAGCTGGTCGATGCGCTCCTGGCTCATGGCCAGACAAATCAGACCGCGCCCGTGCTTGGCCATGAAATTGATCGCGTCCGGTGTTGCGAACTTGGCCGGGATGACAAGATCGCCCTCGTTTTCACGATCCTCGGCATCGACCAGGATAAACATCCGGCCATTGCGGGCGTCTTCGATAATGTCCTCGATGGGGGATAGCGGAATGTCGCTCACGCCTTATCCTTTCGAAAATTCGTTCAGACGCGCGGCGTAGCGCGCCATGAGATCGACCTCAAGATTGACGCGTGCGTCTTTTTGCAGCGCGCCCAGCGTGGTCACTTCCGCCGTGTGGGGGATAATCATCAGGTCAAAGCTGCGCGCGGTGACGTCATTCACGGTCAGCGACACACCGTCCACCGTGATGGACCCCTTCTTTGCAATAAAGGGGTTCAGGTCCGCCGGCGGCGCGATTGTGAAGACGATCCACTCGCCTTCCATACGCCGCTCCTCGACGACGCCGATACCATCGACATGTCCGGTGACGATATGTCCGCCAAGCTCCTCACCAATGGCCAGGGCGCGTTCAAGATTGACCGCATCGCCGGCACGCCAATCGCCCAGCGTTGTCAGACGCAGTGTTTCCGGCGAGACCTCGACCGTGTAGCGACTGCCCTCGCCCTGCGACTCCTTCTCGACCACGGTCAGACAGGCGCCGGCATGCGCAATCGAGGCGCCAATGGCGATACCGTCTGCCGCATAGGGGCTTTCGATTTCGAAACGCTGGACATCCTCGCCGGAAATCGACCGGATCTTGCCCTTGGCGGTGATTATTCCTGTGAACATTAGCGGGTCCGCTCGTAAGTTTCCTGCAGATCAGCGCCGCGCTCGCGGACACCGGTGCGCGAGAAGATGGGGGCTTTACTCAAAGCCTCAAGGCCGAGCCCTGCAATCACGTCCAGCCCGTCACCGCCCAACAGCACCGGCGCTCGAAACCATTCAATGCGATCGACAATGTCAGCGGCGATCGCGGCTGCCGCGATTTTTGCACCCGCTTCGATCATGATGCGATCATAGCCGGCCAGGGCATCAGCGATATTCTTGTTGGCGCGCAGGACCACCTGACGATCCGCAGCAAAGGCCTTCGCGCCCATGGGCATGCGCCCGCTTCGGTCCAGCACGATAAGATCAGGTTGCGTCTCCGGCATTGGGTCTGTCCGCGCCGTAAACTCAGGATCATCCGCGATGATCGTCCCGACACCGGTGAGGATGGCCGGGTGCGCCGCCCGCATCTTGTGGACCTCGGCCCGGCTTTGCGGACCGGTAATCCATTTGGACTGGCCATTTGCCAGGGCAATCTTGCCGTCGAGCGACGTCGCCAGCTTCAGCGTGACGCGCGTGCGCTGGGGCGATGTCATTCGCCTGAAGGTTTGGATCCCGACAGATCCTCATCCTTGATGAATTCCCGGAAGTCCTCGACGCGGTGGAAATCCTTATAGACCGAGGCGTAGCGGACATAGGCCACGCTATCGACGCTCTTCAGCGCCTCCATGACCAGCTCGCCGACACGGTCAGAGGTAATGTCGGTCTCGCCAGAGCTCTCAAGCTGCCGCACGATCCCGGAAATCATCTGCTCGATACGGTCCGCATCGATATGACGCTTCTGGGCTGCCAGCGCGATGGATCTGCTCAGCTTTTCGCGATCAAAAGGCACGCGACGCCCCGACTTCTTCATCACGGACAATTCGCGCAGCTGAACGCGCTCGAATGTTGTGAACCGCGCTGCGCAAGCCGGGCATTGGCGACGGCGGCGAATGGCATTGCCATCTTCCGCCGGCCGGGAATCTTTAACCTGAGTGTCAGGATTGCCGCAAAAAGGACAGCGCATTCAAAGACCTTATGCCAGTTCCGGATAGATTGGAAAGGCACCTGTCAGCGCCATAACCTCGGCGCGAACTGCTGCTTCGATGGCGTCATCCCCTTCAGGATTGTCCACCAAGGCATCCAGTACGCGAACCATCAGCTCGCCCACACGGGTGAATTCAGCCTCGCCAAAGCCCCGCGTCGTGCCGGCCGGGGAGCCGACCCGAAGACCAGAGGTGACTGTCGGCTTCTCGGGATCGAAGGGAACGCCATTCTTGTTGCAGGTGATATAAGCGCGCTCCAGGGCTTCTTCTGCCTGATTGCCCTTGAGGCCCTTCGGGCGCAGATCAATCAGCGCCAGGTGACTGTCCGTGCCACCGGAGACGATGTCATAGCCCCCCGCCATGACGGCCTTGGCCATGGCCTGGCAGTTCACCACGACCTGTTTGACATAATCCTTGAATTCCGGCTGCAGGGCTTCGCCAAAGGCAACGGCCTTGCCGGCGATCACATGCATGAGCGGTCCGCCCTGCAGACCCGGGAAAATAGCCGAGTTGAACTTCTTCCCGAGGTCGAGATCATTTGAGATAATCATGCCGCCGCGCGGTCCGCGAAGGGTTTTATGGGTTGTCGTTGTGCACACATGAGCATGCGGCACCGGCGAGGGATAGACGCCGCCCGCAACCAGGCCGGCGAAATGCGCCATATCGACCAGAAGATAGGCGCCCACCTCGTCAGCGATCTTGCGGAATTCAGCGAAATCGATCTCACGCGGATAGGCGGAACCACCAGCGATCAGTAATTGCGGCTTCACCTCATGCGCCTGTTTGCGCAGCACGTCATAATCAATCAGCGCGGTTTGCTTGTCGACGCCATAGGCATGCGCCTCGAACCACTTGCCGGACTGGTTCGGTCGGGCACCATGGGTCAAATGTCCACCTGCATCCAGCGACATGCCAAGAATCTTGTCACCCGGCTTCAGCAAGGCGAGGAAGACGCCTTGATTGGCCTGGCTACCGGAATTCGGCTGTACATTGGCATAGGCCGCACCGAACAGCGCCTTGGCCCGTTCAATCGCCAGGGTTTCGACCACATCGACATGCTCGCACCCGCCATAATAACGCCGTCCGGGATATCCCTCGGCATATTTATTGGTCAGCAGTGAGCCCTGGGCCTCGAGCACCGCGCGCGAGACAATATTCTCCGATGCGATGAGCTCGATCTGGTTCTGCTGACGCAGAATCTCCGAATGGATCGCCTGCGCGACATCACGATCCCCTTCAACCAGGGGGCGACTGAAAAACTGCTCGGCATTGGCTGTCATGGCGGGTGTGTCCAGGGTATCGGGCATGGCGAGTCCTCACTTACTGGCGCCTTAGATACGGCGCGCCTGCCGGGCAGACAAGCACGCATTCTTCGCCCCCAAATGGGTCAGAATAGAGTTTTGCACAGTTTGGTCGATCTACTTGGTTTTGTAAGTGCCGCAAATATTAGATTTGAAAAACGCATTTTTAGACTTGCTCCCACCGAGTCTGCGGCATACCTGAATGGGATATCATACGAATCAGCTGAACCGATCAGCCAAGCAGGGTAACAACATGTCCGAGTCACGCCTCCCCGAGATTGATAAAGAAGAATTGCTCCGCATGACCACTGATATCGTGGCCTCTTACCTGTCTCACAATTCCATGCCCGCCGACCATGTGCCGGAGTTGATAAAATCCGTCCATACGACAATGCTCAGCGTATCCGAGGTCGAGGAAAAATCCGAACCTAGAGCCAAGCCGGCTGTCCCCGTTTCCAAATCAATCGGTGATGAACACATCATCTGCCTGGAAGACGGGAAAAAGCTCAAAATGCTGAAGCGTTACTTGCGCTCGCAGTACAACATGTCGCCAGACGAGTACCGAAAGAAGTGGAACCTGCCGTCTGATTATCCGATGGTTGCACCTGCTTATTCTCGTAAACGCTCTCAATTTGCCAAAGACATCGGACTTGGCCGCGGTCGCAGTGATGACTAGAGCGGATAACTAGACCTTAATTCCACGGCCGGGCTTATCACCCGGCCTTTTTACTTCGGTATCTTTTGAAAGCTTGTAATTGAGCTTGGCCAGGGCAAGTCGTTCGATTTCCAGACGCGATGTATTCGCCGGCACCTGGAATACGACTTCCTCGGCGGTCAGACTGTCCACGGCAGCAACGCGAGCCGCCTTACCGACGACCTGAATTTCAAGATAGATATCGCGATCTCGCATTCCGCCTCGCCCATACCCTGCCGGGTCTAAGCGCTTGCAATACCGCCTTCGACCGCCGCCTCTTCCCAGACATCATCCAACGCCTCGATCAGGGCGTCAAACATCGCATCGTCATGCAGCGGCGTCGGGGTAAAGCGCAAGCGCTCCGTGCCGCGCGGCACGGTCGGGAAGTTGATCGGCTGCACATAGATATTGCGCTCTTCGAGAAGTCGATCGGAAATGCGTTTGCAAAGTACGGGATCGCCAACCTTGATCGGTACGATATGCGTGATTGACGGCATCACGGGATAACCGGCAGCGGACAGGCGTTTCTTCAGCGTTGCGGCGCGTTCCTGATGCTTCTCACGCAGGTGATGGGACGCTTTGAGATATTCGACACTGGCGCGCGCACCGGCTGCGAGAGCCGGTGGCAGGGCGGTGGTGAAAATAAAGCCCGACGCCATGGAGCGGATCGCGTCGCAAATCGCCCCGTCGGCAGCGATATAGCCGCCCATCACGCCAAAGGCCTTGCCCAGCGTACCCTCGATGATATCGATCCGGTGCATCAGACCGTCGCGCTCGGCAATACCGGCACCGCGCAGTCCGTAAAGACCCACGGCATGCACCTCATCAAGATAGGTAATGGCATTATACTTGTCGGCGAGGTCGCAGACCTCCTTGATCGGTCCGATATCGCCGTCCATGGAATAGACGGATTCAAAGGCGATGACTTTCGGTGCGTCGGCCGGCGCGGCCTTCAGCAACTCCTCCAGATGCGCGACATCATTGTGCCGCCAGACATGTTTCTCGCAGCGCGCGCCCTTCACCCCTTCAATCATCGATGCATGATTGAGTTCATCAGAGAAAATGATCAGGCCCGGCAGGATTTTGCCCAGGGTCGCCAGGGTCGCCTCATTGGCGATATAGCCGGAGGTGAACAGCAGGGCTGAGTCCTTCTTGTGCAAATCGGCGAGCGAGGCCTCCAGCTCGACATGATAATGCGTCGTGCCGGATATATTCCTTGTGCCACCCGCTCCGGAACCGACTTCATCGATTGCCGATTTCATGGATTCGACGACGCACGGCACCTGGCCCATGCCCAGATAGTCGTTGGAACACCAGACGGTAACCTCGCGGACATCACCATCAGGCCGGCGCCAGCGCGCAACCGGGAAATCCCCCTTGCGGCGCATGAGATCCGCAAACACCCGGTAGCGCCCTTCAGCGCGGACACGGCGGACGGCGGATTCGAATGCGGCTTGATAATCCATGAAAGATCTCGTCTGTCAGCGGTCGTCAAAACTCATAACTGAGTCTTCGTATAAAGACTTATCGCGGAGCATACGACAGGACAGAGCGCCGCAGGCCATGAATTATCATTATGGTCCGCAATGGAAAGACTTATGACAGGCGCGAACACAGCAAAATGGCGGAGCCTTGCCCCGCCATTTGGTAAGATCAGGATTGTCAGACCGCTTACATGCGGAAGCGAATATGATCAGCCCAGAAGCGCTCGATCCGCGTCAGCGAGGTATTGACCAGCGGCAGATTGTCGGTCTCGACACCGCCAACCGCCGACAGCGAACCGGCCTGGCGTTCGAACAGCTCGGTCAGCTGTGTGCGCACCGCATGACCCGTTTCGGTCAGGCTGACACGGACCGAGCGGCGGTCAACCGCAGAGCGTTCATGGCGGATATAGCCCGCCTCTACCAGCTTCTTGAGATTATAGGAGACGTTGGAGCCGAGATAATGGCCGCGCGTGCGCAGCTCGCCCGCCGTGAGTTCCTGGTCACCGATATTGAACAGAAGCAGCGCCTGCACGCTGTTCACATCATCAATGCCTTCCCGGTCCAGCTCGTCCTTGACGACGTCGAGCAATTGCCGGTGAAGACGCTCTACCAGTTGCAGAAGCTCCAGATATTGAGCATTTGGTTGTCCTTGAGGGGACAGGTTTTCAGCCACAGCCATTCTAACTACTCCACCCGATCATTTTGATCTTTGAATGGAGTTGTAATGATAAAGCCCAAAAATCCCGTTAATGGATTAGTTCGACTTCGACCAACTCCCGTCCAATAGCTTATAAATGCCTGAAAAATCTGCGTCTGCGCCGCCAAGATTATCGAACATTGCGTACAGCGCTTCGGCCTGGGCACCCAGCGGCGTCGCGGCACCGGCAGACTGCGCCGCATCCTGGGCGAGTTTGAGGTCTTTCAGCATCATCGCCGTCGCAAACCCCGGCTGGTAATCATTATTCGCGGGCGTTGTCGGCACCGGACCGGGCACCGGGCAATAGCTGGTCATCGACCAGGACTGACCCGAGGCCTTGGACGAGATGTCGAAGAATTTTTGCTGGTCCAGACCCAGTTTTTCGGCCAGGGCGAACGCTTCGCATGTCCCGATCATGGTGATCGCCAGCAGCATGTTATTGCAGATCTTCGCAGCCTGGCCGGCACCCAGATCGCCGGCATGGATCACCGCCTTGCCCATCGCCCCGAGATAGGGCTCGGCAGCGGCGAAATCATCTGCCCCGCCCCCGACCATGAAAGTCAGCGTTCCACCGCTGGCGGCAGCGACACCGCCGGAAACCGGTGCATCGACAAAGCCGAACCCCTGCTCGACCGCAATGCCACCGACATGACGCGCACTGTCCACATCAATCGTCGAGCAATCCATGAAAAGCGTGCCTGGCCGAGCCGCAGGGAAGACCTCGTTTTCATAGACCGCGCGTACATGCCGGCCCGCAGGCAGCATGGTCACGACAGCGTCGGCCTGGCCGACGGCAGAAGCGGTCGATTGTGCGGCCTGCGCACCCTCGGCGACCGCCTGGGCGACCGCCTGCGCGTTCAGGTCGAAAGCGTGGACATGATGTCCGGCCCGGACCAGATTGGCCGCCATGCCCGAACCCATATTGCCCAGACCGATAAAGGCAATCTCTGCCATGTTTCACTCCCCCTCGCCCGTAATCAGGCGTCTTCCGGCTCACCCAGAAAGCTCATCTCATAATCGCCTTCGAGCCGGTCGAAGGCCGCAGCGATATCATTGTCATTGACGCTGTCGAGCACGGCTGGATCCCAGGCCGGTGCCTGGTCCTTGTCGATAATCACCGCACGCACGCCCTCATAGAAATCCCGTCCCTTCAGACACCAGGTCGAAGCGCGCAAATCCTGGCGCATGACATCCTCGAACGAGAGATGGGCGCCCTTGCGCAGGGCCGCGAGGGTGAGTTTCAGCGCGGTCGGGGATTTGGCCGCAAGGATTTTGGCCTGTTTGTCGGACCAGCTATCGCCAGCCCCCTGGATGCGTGCCAGGATTTCCTCGACGCGATTGCCTGCGAATGCGGCATCAATCAAGCCGCGCGTATGCGCCAGATCGCTATCGCCTGGATCCCCGGAGAATTCCTCCAGCAGGATTTCTAGCGCGTCCTCGCCGTCAAGGTCTGCCGCTTCCAGAGCCGTAACCAGCGCCTCATACTGGCTGGACGGGCAGTAATGCGTGGCCAGCCCGGCAGCAAGACAGTCGGCGGCCTTGAGGCGCGCGCCGGTCAGTCCCATCCAGGTACCGATCTCGCCAGCGAGACGCGGCAGGAAATAGGCCCCGCCCACATCCGGGTGGAAACCAATACCGGTCTCCGGCATGGCGAACATCGTGCGGTCACCGGCCACGCGGTGGGACCCATGCACCGACACGCCGACACCACCGCCCATGGTGATGCCGTCGATCAGCGCCACATAGGGTTTGGGATAGTGGAAAATCAGCGTGTTAAGACGATACTCGTCACGCCAGAACAGCCAGGCGTCATCATTTCCGGCCTTGCCACTGTCATGAAGCTTGAGGATATCCCCGCCAGCGCAGAACCCCTTCTCCCCGGCCCCGTCGACGATAATCGCCTTGACGTCGTCATCATGGCGCCAGGCCTCCAGCGCCTCGATCATCATCAGGCACATGCCATGGGTCAGCGCATTGAGCGCCTCGGGACGATTGAGCGTGATCCGGCCGACCTGGCCGGATTTGCGGGCGATGATTTCCGGTTCGTCAGTCAAGGTTCAGTCCTCGTCTTCGATGCAGAAGATTCCAATTTTCTTGCCGTCTACTACACCAACGGCCAGGTCGAAAGTGGATTGCGTGAAAGATTGCCAACCACACAATCCATCCGCCGAAATCTCTCCCCAGTTTATGAAAGCACGCGGCGCGTCAGAGAAAACAGCAAAAAAACTGTTCACCTGTGGATGCGATAGCAAGCGTCTCGGCAAGGCCATCGAATTATAAGCAATCCCTTTCTTGGCACGATCCGCTGCCAGTAGTTTTGCTTCATCAATCGAGACTTCTCGCCAATGCGAATGCGTAAACTCATCCGACAATGGAGCAACAGCAGGCTGGTAAGATTGACGCAAGCGGATCAAACGCGCTCGGTCAGACCCTGCGATATAGGCCTCTTCAGCGACCAGCCATGACAGCCAATTGCGCCGACCGTTGCTGGTGACCGTCAGCAGATCACTCATAAAACTCCCTCAACGCCCACTCATCACCTTCCCACTGCGGTTCCAGAGTGGCGAAGACAAGCCCGATCCAGCCGAACCGTTCGTCATTGGCTTCCTGAGCCAGGGCGGCATCATGTTTGAGCGGCACCCAGCAAACCAGATCGCCGACATTGAGCGCTTGTTTGGCTGGATGTGTTGTCTTGGACAGGGCGATAAAGCCGCCATCCGGCGCGGCGACGCACAAGGCCAGGCGGGCGCAGCCATCCTCTTCCAGCGTAATCGCAGCATCGGCTCCAAATTCGGTTTCCGCATCAAGCACAAGGGCGATCATCGGCTGTTCGGCCTCAATCCCCTCCGGAGCATCCGCACACGCCTGAGCGAAAGCCGCCCGGGTGTCCTCAAACACGCGTTTCTCAGCTTCGCTCATGCTCGCAACTCCTAGCCCGTGACATGCTTGGCGATGATCACCCGCATGATTTCATTTGTGCCTTCAAGGATTTGATGGACGCGCAAATCGCGAACGATACGCTCCAACGGATAGTCCTTGAGATAGCCATAGCCGCCATGAAGCTGCAAGGCCTGGTTGGCAATGTCGAAACACGTATCGGTCGCAAAACGCTTCGCCATGGCGCAGTATTTTGCCGCATGGGGATCCTTGGCATCCAGGGCCGCCGCCGCGCGGTAGAGCATCAGGCGTGACGCCTCCAGCTCCGTCGCCATGTCAGCGAGCTTGAACTGGGAGACCTGGAACTGACCGATCTCGCGGCCGAACTGCTTGCGGGTCTGGGTATAATCGCGCGCCACATCAAAGGCCTCCGATGCGCCGCCGAGGGAGCAGGCGCCGATATTGATGCGCCCGCCATTCAGCCCGTTCATCGCCAGGGTGAAGCCCATGCCTTCATCTGCAAGGCGGTTGGCGACCGGTACGCGACAATCCTCGAAGGTCACGACCCGGGTCGGCTGTGCATTCCAACCCATTTTCTTTTCATTCGCCCCGAACGACAGGCCCGGCGTGCCCTTCTCGACCAGGATAGTCGACACGCCTTTCGGCCCATCATCACCTGTGCGGCACATGACAATGTAATAATCTGACGTTCCGGCGCCGGAGATGAAGGCTTTGGAACCATTGAGGACATAGTCATCGCCATCACGCACGGCGCGGGTGC
>JBELMP010000051.1:0-14690 GCA_042095695.1 Maricaulis sp.
GTCCACCGCCAGCCAATGACCGTGCTCGCCGGTTACGCGAAGCTCGATATTCTGCGCAAGCGGGCTCTCTGGCAGGCGATCAAAACTGGTCGATGGGCCGGTTCGAATATTCAGCACGGTCAGTGTCCTTACCCGCTTTTCCGTGTCCTTCTGGCGGCCAAGGGCTCGCGATCTCACCATCTCCATGGGAAAGGCCGGACCGGGGTCGCGCTTGCGGGCTGGCGCAATATCGTCATGTCCGATCACGTCTTTAAGTGAATAGGCCTCGACAAGCGCAGCAGCGATCTCGATGACTGCATCGAGCTGGGGCGGGCTGTAGCGATGCCATCCCTGCTGTGCACCGCCATTCTTGTGTGCGGCCTCAATGACATCGCTGTCCGGATAGAGCCGCTGAAATGCGGACAGCCAGCCCGCAGGTGATTTCTGCAGCGGTCCGGCATTGTCGAGTTCAATACCAATGGAATGGCTGTTCAGCCCGCTCAGTCCGAGCCAGCTTGATCGTCCGGCATGCCAGGTACGTGCATTGAAGTCGGCGAGTTGTGCAATCTCGCCCTCGCGACCGATCACAAGATGCGCGGAGGCCTGGGCTTGCGGATTGGTCAGCCAGCTCACCGAACTCTCGAAACTCGCGCCTGCCGTATAGTGGATGACCAGGTATTTCGGGATGATCTCGACCCCGGTGGAGAAATTCGGGGTCGGTTGGAAACGAGCTGGCCTTCCATCCGCCAGCACCAATTTGTGATCGACGATCTTCATGTCGCGCCTCCCTGGGTTGCTGGAATTGTATTTTGTGACCCGAGATTGTCCACTCGATATGATCCGGTATGGCCTTATACGGCCCGCTATTGATTGACGCGCGGCCAGCATCGCGCGAAATTGCAGTCTAGAGATTAGTAACAGGCCAAAATGCTTAAACTTCTCCGCTCGCCCCTGCTTGAGGCTCAGCCGCTCGTTCACGCCTTCACGACCCGGCAGGGCGGTGTGAGTGAGGGGGCGTATGCAAGTTTGAACATAACCCGCTCGCGCGGGGACAAGGCCGAGCATATAGCCGAAAACCGGGATCGTGTCCGTCAGGCGCTGGGGCTGGATTTTCTGGCCTTCGCCACCCAGGTCCACGGGCGGGCTGTTATTGAGGTGAGCGCGCCTCCGCGTGGCGATCAGTCTTACGGCGAGGCGGATGCGCTGATCACCGATCAACCGGGTATTGGCCTTGTCTGCCAGACTGCCGATTGCACTCCCATCCTTCTGTTCGACCCGCGGACCCGCTCTATCGCCGCCATCCATTCGGGATGGCGCGGGACGGTTCAGAATGTCGTTCAGGCGACAATCGATGCGATGCAGGCGCGCTTCGGCACAAGGGCGTCCAACCTGCTCGCCGTAATCGGGCCGTCCATATCTGCAGTCAATTATCGGGTCGGCCCTGAAGTCGTCGATGCTTTCGCGGACTACACCGCTGACAGCGGTGTGCTCAGCGTTCGCGACGCCGAAGGCGGGGCACAGCTGGATGTCGCCCGGGCCTGCGAGCTGCAATTGCGTGCGGCGGGCGTGCGGGAAGTGGCGATCGAGCGATCACCCCTGTGCACCTATGCCGAGGAGGCTGATCTGTTCTCCGCTCGCCGGGCCCATCATCGTGGCGAGAGCGGCGTGTTTGGCGGGCAGGCCGGGATCATTGGCCTGAAAGCGTCTTGAACCGGGTCTTAAACCCCTCGGCCAGTCGATCATAGGCCCAGCGGATCCGGCGACTCGTACGTAATTCCGCATGGGCCGTAATCCAGATTTCCAATGGACGAATGGCAAGGTCGCGCATTACCTGATGCATGCCTGCAGTCGCCTCGCCGAGGAAACACGGTCCGAAACATAGACCCATGCCGGCTCGACCCATGTGCCACAAGGCGACCTGGTCATCGCACCGGATGGGAAAATCTTCGCGATTTACGGTCTGACCAAATTCGGAAAACCCCCGCAGAATGCGCTCATCCCGGTCATAGCCCAGAACAATATGCTCTGCGAATGCGTCCATCCTCGTGGGTGCACCATGGCGCTCAAGATAGGCCTCCGACGCAAACAGGCCCAGATGGATTTCGCCCACTTTCCGGGTGATCACGTCATTCTGTTCGGGGCGGAACATGCGTATGGCGATGTCCGCTTCGCGTTTGAGCAGGTTGTGGGTCGAATCCATCGCCAGGATCTCATAATCTAGCGCGGGCTCCTCAAGAAACATCGGGGCGAGAATGTCGGGCAGGGCATAGGTGGCGATCATCTGGCTCGCGGTGACACGGACCGTACCGTCAATGCGCTCCGAGCGCCCCGCGGCACGCAGGGCCAATTGCTCGGCAGAGCTCTGCATCGCGCGCGCCAGGCCGAGAATATCAGTCCCGTCCCGCGTCAGGCGCAGCCCGTCAGGGCGTCGCTCGAACAGAACAACGTCCAGCTCCGCCTCCAGGGCGCGTATGTGTCGCCCCAGCGTCGGTTGGCTGCATCGCAGCGCCCGCGCGGCAGCGGAGACCGAACCATGTTCGGCGGCCGCCAGGAAGGCCTGGACATGATCCCAATTGAACAAATGATTGGGATCCAGGGAGGTGTTCATATTTGACTTTCCCTTAAAGGTTTATTGCGTGTGGCGGTTCAAAAATGAATTGGGTACTTGATGACGTCAAGCACAAGAATTCAGATCTGGAGCGAGTGATGGTTCAGCGAGTGATCATTTTGGGGGCGGCCGGTCGTATGGGCCAGGCCGCCTGCGAGGCCTTTCTCAATGCGGGCTGGTCGGTAACCGCCTTGGGTCGAGGCGTGGCGGGTCGTCTTGAAGTCCGCGATGGGCTGTCGCTTCTCGAAGGCGATGCGCTCGACCGAGACGGGCTGGTGAAAGCCTGCTGCGGCCATGACGTCATCTTCAATGCGCTCAACCCGCCCTATAGTCACTGGGCGAAGCTAGTGCCGCAATTCACCGCCCATGTGATCGCGGCGGCGCAGATCAGCGGGGCACGGGTTGTCATTCCGGGCAATGTTTATGTCTACGGCGAGGACATGCCCGCGGTATTGCGGGATGAGACCGCGTTTTGCCCGTCCAGCCCGAAAGGGCGGCTGCGCATGGAGATGGAAGCAGCTTATCGAGATGCCGGCGTCCCCACGCTGATACTGCGGTGCGGTGATTTCATCGATACGCGGGTGAGCGGGAATTGGATGGAAAGCCATATGCTGGCGAAGATCGACAAGGGCGAGTTCATGTATCCCGGTCCTCGCGATCTGATGCATGCCTGGGCGTTCCTGCCGGATGTGGCGCGCGGATTTGTGGCCTTGCTTGATCAGGCGAGCGCGCTGCAGACGTTCGAAAGTATTGGGTTTTCGGGGTATGCGCTGACCGGGCAGGCGCTGGTTGATACGGTTGAACATGCCGAAGGTCGACCGCTCAAAGTGACAAGCCTGCCCTGGATGATTATCCGCCTCATGGGGCTGTTTGACGGGGTGATGAGAGGCGTGGCTGAGATGTCCTATCTCTGGCGGACGCCGCATCACATCGAGAGCGCCCGCTTCAAGGCGCTGTGTCCCGACTTTGCCGTGACGCCGGTGGCCGAGGCGGTGCGCCAATCCATCGCCGGAGTGCGCGCGGACTGAACGGCTGATTGCCGTGATGCGCGCGTCTGCCTATCTTTCCCGGCGGAAGAGGGAGAGACCATGACACATGTCAGCGCGTATGCCGCAGCATCAGAGACCAGCGATCTTGCTCCACTGAGCATTGAGCGCCGGGCGCCGCGACCCAATGATGTCGCCATCGACATCGAGTATTGCGGAGTCTGTCATTCTGACCTGCATACGGCGCGGAATGAATGGGGCGGAGGCACCCTCTACCCCTGTGTGCCCGGACACGAGATCATCGGCACCGTGACAGCGATTGGTGCAGATGTAACCGGCTTCCGGGTAGGCCAGCGCGTGGGCGTGGGCTGCATGGTGGACAGTTGTCAGACCTGCCCCTCCTGCGATCAGGGCCTGGAGCAATATTGCGATGTCGGCATGACCGGTACGTATGACGGTCGGCTGCCCGATGGCACCCACACGCTTGGAGGCTATTCCAAGCATATTGTTGTGCGCGAGGAATTCGTGCTGCGCATTCCGGATGGGCTCGATCCGGCGGCGGCGGCACCGCTCCTGTGTGCTGGCATCACCACCTATTCCCCGCTGCGCAACTGGAATGTGAAACCGGGTGACAAGGTCGGCGTTGTCGGTCTCGGCGGGCTTGGGCATATGGCCGTCAAGATCGCGCACGCCATGGGTGCCGAGGTGACGCTTTTCACCACCTCGCCCGGCAAGGCCGAGGATGCCAAGCGGCTCGGGGCGAGCGAGGTGATCATCTCGAAAGACCGAGCGCAGATGAAATCGGTGCGTGGCAAGTTCGACTTCATTCTCAACACGGTCGCCGCACCACACAAGCTCGATCCCTATGTACTCACGCTCAAGCTGGACGGGGTGATGGTGATGGTCGGGCTGCCGGATGAGCCCCACCCCTCACCGGGCATGGGGCCGCTGATCGGCAAGCGCCGGTCCATCGCCGGTTCTCTGATCGGCGGGATCAAGGAGACCCAGGAAATGCTGGATTTTTGCGCCGAGCACGCAATTACCTCCGATATCGAGATGATCGCGATGAAGGATATCAATACCGCTTATGACCGGATGGTCAAAAGTGACGTGAAATACCGTTTCGTGATCGATATGGCGACGCTCGATTAGGGCGTTCTGGCTGTCTTCGCGGATACGCGCTAGACTGCAGGCCGGTCGGCGGTTGAGGTGTGTTCATGGTTGCAAAATATTGTCTTGTCATGCTTGCGATGGCCTGCTTGGCGGGCTGTGCCTCGATCAATGATACGCGACCGGCAGATTGGCCTGTGGAGCCTTCGGATGATTATCTGAGCACCTTCACACCCCTACCGGAGTGTAGCGGACCGGAAGTGGGTCGGATTCCAGAACCTCTGGACTTCGAGCTATTGCCTTATGGGCTAGATGATAATGATATTGGCTATCGCAGCGCCAATCGACGCATGGCACGCTTGACCCGAGACTCCTATCTCAGGGTCCGGATGCAACATGACGAGACCGGTGAGGACTATTTTGTCCATATACTGGTGCCTGCTGGTTATGTGACGGATTTCGCATCAATTCCTCGGATTTCCCGGCTCTTCTTCTCCTCTCTTGGGCGCCATGCTGAGGCCGCAGTCGCACATGATTGGCTCTATGCGTTTGGCTATCGATCAGAGGATGGCGGAGAGATCTTCGCAGATCGCGTTTTTCATCAGGCCGTGATTGATGCGGGTGAGTGGGGCCCGGGTCGGATCGGACTCTGGCTTCCCATGCGGATCTGGCCGGCAACCTCCTACCGACAGCCGCAGGAGCAACGCTTTGTCGATCAGATGCGAGGCTTTCGTCCGACGCCGCAAACCGCTGAGCGCCTGCGCCGGGAGTCCGTGCGCATATGTGCGGCAACAGGGTCACCCGAGGAGAGTGTTGAAAGCCTAGTCGAGCATCTTGCGCCGATCGCTGAAGCGACACCACCGATATCCGCCAGTCCCTAGTCTGCACCCGGCGAAGTCCTGGCGACCCCGAGAGGATTCGAACCTCCGACCTTCAGATTAGGAATCTGCTGCTCTATCCTGCTGAGCTACGGGGCCGCTTGATGACGTCTCTGCGCCAATCACCGGCAGAGCGCAAGCGGGCATGCCGCGATGATTGCATCTGGAGGTATTACAAATCAGGTTTTCCCCAGTCGGATGAAACATTCAGCTAGGGTTCAGCGCTCAAATTGCCTAGTGTCACCGCGCTGGCGCGCTTGGGACGTCTCAAGGGAGGCGGGGGAGTGCTGGCCGAGAAGGGGAGATCTCATGAAGTTTCTCATTTCCGTTTCCGCTGCCGCACTGATGATGTCAGGCGCAGCGATTGCACAGGACTATACCGCTCAGCCAGCCTATGGCAGCGTCAATCTGAACTCCGGTTTCTCGCCGGATCCGCACGCGATCTCTGTCGCCATTGGCGGCGAGCGCGATGCCTCCGGCCTGGCGCCGGGTTGTGTCGGATCGATCGCGAATGCGCCGGATTATTCTGTTTATTATCAGGCGGGATCGACCTTCGACCTGTCCATCTATACCTATTCCGATGTCGACACCACGCTGGTCATCAACGATCCGTATGGCAATTGGGCCTGTAATGACGACTCCAATGGCCTGAACCCGGCGGTTACTTTCACCAATCCCGCCTCTGGTCGCTACGACATCTGGGTTGGCTCCTACTGGGACGGCAATGATTATGCCGAGGCGACGCTCTATGTCTCCGAACTGGGCACCAGCCAGCAAATCCAGACCAGCGGTATTGACTGGTCGCTTCCGGCAGCCTTCGGCAATGTCTCCTTGCAGACCGGTTTCCAGCCGGACCCCTATCGTGTGAGCATTATTTCCGGCGGGTCGCACCGCGCGAGCGAAGTGCGCAATGGCTGCGCCGGCTGGGTCGCCTCGGCTCCTGATTTCCAGCTCAGCTTCGCTGGTGGCATGCTGCCGCTGATCATTTCGGCAGCTTCAGACAGCGACACGACGCTTCTGGTCAATGACCCGAACGGCAATTGGCATTGTAATGATGATGGTGGCAATGCGGGTTGGAACCCGGCCCTGACCTTCAATAATCCGGCTTCGGGTACCTATGATATCTGGATCGGATCTTACAGCCAGGGTGATGCGGCAAATGCCACCCTGTCCATTTCCGAGCTGTATAGCGAGTAATCGCACAACAGCGCGCTGATGAAGAGAGCCGCGCCCGTCGGGCGCGGCTCTTTTTCGTCAGTGGCTCTTTTCTCAAACGAAAACAGCCCGCCATTGCTAACGGGCTGTTCTGAACGGGTCTATCGGTGTGAACTAGCCGACCTGGTCGCGCAGATTGTTAAGCTGGTGCGCAACTTCCTGGGTCGCAGCCGTCATCTGGTCAACCGCCTCCTTGCCGCGCGCCACCGAGACGCCCGAGCCGCGAACGCCGTCGAGAATTTCCTTCACCTCATTGTCGAGGGCGGAGATGCGCGATGCGATATCTTCCGTCGCCTTGGCAGTCTGGCCCGCCAGAGCCTTGACCTCGCCGGCCACAACCGCAAAACCGCGACCGGCCTCGCCAGCGCGCGCCGCCTCGATCGTCGCGTTCAGAGCGAGGAGGTTGGTCTGGCTGGCAATGGCTTCAATCGTCGAAAGGATCGCATTGATGCGCTGTGATGCATCCGTCAGCGCTTCGACGCGGCGTTCGAGAACCTGCGAGCTTTCCTCGACCTGGTTCATCGCATCGAAGGCAACCTGCGCAGCCTCGGCGCCCTGCGACGCTCGGGCGGCAGTTTCGCCAACGGCTTCCGCAATCACATTCATATTGGTCGTGTCGGTTTCAGCGACCGGTGGGGTGTCTTCAAAAGCGTAGGCGTTCATGTTCGCGTCCTGTTGGCTGATTGCCTCGATTAACGCCAGAAACTCGAAAAAAAGGGTTAATTCAGGCCCGAATTCTGCGCTGAGCGTGATCAATTTCACGACAAAATACAACTATTGAGGGTATTGTTTCCTGCAATAGCAATGGGAGACAGGTTATGCGATTGAAACTTCTCGCCCTGGTAGTGATAGGCATGTTTTATTCGGCCTGCTCGGAAGCGGAGGAGCCGGCGCTCGCCCCTCCTGATTCGGCCCGTCGGGCGCAAGTCGATTCGATCTCCGGCCCGCTGAGCGTCATCATTCGCGAGGGGGAGGATGTCCGCGAACTCCGCCTCGCCATGCTCGAGACGCCGGACCCGGATTATACGCGTGACCGACTGATTGCACATCTTGGGTCGGGCCCGATCTTTTTCGAGCCTGTGCGCGAGGCGCCAGACCGATATGGTCGACTTATTGCTCGCGTCTGGACCGAACCGGAGGGGGGTATTGCCATGCTGCAGGCGTCACTTATCGAGGATGGCGCGGCGCGCCTACTGCCTTATCCCGATAATACCGAAACCGAGATCCGCGCTTTGCTCGCCTTGGAGGCTGAGGCGCGGACCCGTGGCCAGGGATTATGGGGTGTCCCGGACTATGCGATCCGCGATACTGACCCGGACATGCTGGCACAGCTGCAGGGCGAACTTCATCTCATACAGGGGCGGATCATGCGCGTTGCGGAGTTGGATTCCGGACGTGTCTATCTCAATTTCGGTTCTGACTGGCGATCCGACTTCACGATCCGGATTGATGAGGAGGATCGCGAGGCGTTCGACGCAGCCGCCATCGCATTCGATTCTCTAGAAGGCCGAGAAGTCCGGGTGCGCGGTATTATCCGCCGCGAAAACGGCCCCATCATCCGGTTGGCCTACCCGATGCGGCTGGAACTCCTGGAGGAATAGGCAGGCCGGTCAGGCGGACGGGATGAGGCCGCTTTCGGCCGGGTCTCCCAGCTTGGTTTCCAGCGAGTTGCGAAGCTTGTTCATGGCCACATTCTCGATCTGGCGCACGCGCTCCTTGGAAATTCCGAGAACCTGGCCCAGCGCTTCCAGCGTTGAGCCATCTTCGCTTAGCCGGCGTTCGCGAATAATGAATTGTTCGCGATCATTGAGCGTTGTCATGGCTTCGCCCAGCCAGGCCTTGCGTCGCTCCGTGTCCGTGCTTTCCATGACTGCGGCTTCCGGTACCGGGGCCTCATCGACCAGGAAATCCTGCCACTGGGAATTTTCCTCATCGCCGACCGGAGCGTTCAATGACCGGTCTGCAGCAGACAGGCGCTGAGCCATGGCGTCGACATCGGTTTCGCGGACATTCAATTCGGTCGCGATTTTGGTCCGGTTCTCCGGGGTCAGAGCAGCATTATCGACATCGCCGATCTGGGCCCGCAGGCGTCGCAGATTGAAGAAAAGGGACTTTTGCGCCGAGGTGGTTCCGGTGCGGACAATCGACCAGTTTCGCAGCACATAATCTTGAATGCAGGACCGGATCCACCAGGCAACATAGGTAGAAAAACGCACATCGCGTTCAGGCTCGAACCGCTCTGCAGCCTTCATCAGACCGATATTGCCTTCCTGGATCAGATCGGCCATCGGCAGGCCATAGCGACGATACTTGGCGGCGATGGAGACAACCAGGCGCATGTGGGACCGGGTCAGCTTGTGCAAGGCGCGTTCATCGCCCTGATCACGCCAGCTTCGCGCCAGATCGGCCTCCTCTTCCCGTTCCAGCAGCGGTTCCGCCATTGCGGCACGGACGAAGTCCTGCTGACCTGTTTCGCGAAGCTCGGCGCGGACGGAAGGGGCAGTAGACATATGGCGAGACCTCTTGGTTTCAATCCTTTTGAAACGGAATACGTCGCCTTTTTCAGTTTGGATCAGATTTCCCTGCAATCAGATAGAAAAACGCCCGGCACTCGGGCCGGGCGTTTCAGCAATGCGTATGGCGTCAGATCACGCGGCTTTTTTCAGCAGCGATTCCGATAGCATTTCGCGGGCCTTCTCATGGCCGATATTCTCGACAGCGGCGAGTTCGCGAACCATGCGATCCAGCGCGCTTTCATACAGCTGGCGCTCGGAATAGGACTGTTCGGGTTGATCTTCGGCGCGATGCAGGTCGCGGACAACCTCGGCAATCATGATCAGGTCGCCGGAATTGATCTTGGCTTCATATTCCTGCGCCCGACGGCTCCACATCGTCCGCTTGACGCGCGCCTTACCCTTCAGGGTTTTCAGCGCATCTTTGACGATGCGGTCGCTGGAAAGCGGGCGCATGCCGGAGGCTTCTGCCTTCGCGGTCGGAACCCGCAGCGTCATTTTATCCTGTTCAAAGGTGACGACATAGACTTCGATATCAAAGCCGGCCACGGTATCCTTCTCGACACCGGTCACCTGACCGACGCCATGCGCCGGATACACGATGAAATCGCCTTGCTGGAAATTGTCGTTGGCGGTCTTCTTCGTCATTGATGCTCTCTTTCTTGGCTCTTCCGGAGAATGGTGACAAACAGGGGTGCATCGATCCCAAAGAAAGTCCGGCCATGCCGGCTCCGAGATCGCAAATTTGCGTGCACCCATCACCACGTAGAAAAGCGGGCCGCGCCACCCGCACAGCCCATCAATGTGTCCTCAATATCACAATCGGACGCAATTTTCAAACAAGCATAACAAATTTAAGGAAATCGATTAGTCTCCCTCACCCGGCTTTTCGGAGAAATATTTCTCATACTTGCCGCTTTCTTCCGCCATCTTGTCGGCATCAGCAGGCGGTTCCTTGCGCAGGGTGATGTTCGGCCAGATCTCCGCGAATTTCGTGTTGACTGCCAGCCACTTATTATCCGGATCATCTTCCGTGTCGGGCTTGATAGCCTCGACCGGGCATTCCGGCTCGCAGACGCCGCAGTCAATGCACTCATCGGGATGGATGACGAGGAAGTTCTCGCCCTCATAGAAACAGTCGACGGGGCAAACCTCGACACAATCGGTATATTTGCATCGCACACAGGCGTCGGTGACAATATAGGTCATAAGGGAAACTTTGTATCACGGGCTCGATCTTGCCGCCGGGAGATGGGACGCGGATGTGAATTTGTCAACGCTGACGTGCTTTGGCTTCTGCACGAGACCGCGCGAAAACGCGTTCCCGGTCATCTATGCCCAGGAGCGGGGCGATGCGGCGGACGAAAGCGTCCTCGAAGGGCGACTTCTCGCCGTCAGCCAGGGCGACCATCCATAGCTGCTCGATCAGTGCAATGCGTTCCTGCTCGCTCAGACAGGTCTTCACGACTTTGGTGAAGCGATGATGATCCACTGCGGTCTCGGCCAATTCCTCGGCCTGATCGAGCACTTTCGCCGCTTTTTCCGGGTCCATGCCGAAGGCCGCCTCGAGCGTGTCGACAATCATGTCCTGCTCGCAATCGGCATAAATACCGTCGGAGAGGGCGGCTTCGACAAGAAGGGCTGTTGCGGCGACATGCGGGTCAATCTCCGGTCGGGGTGTGGCTTCCGATTTTCCGAAGAGATTTTTCAGAAACTGCATTCCAAGTCCTCGATTCACCGCTCAGCCTGGGTATGGCTGGAAAGGGCGTTTACCGGTCACCACCCTCATCCAGTAGTCGGTAGAGGGACTGCGCTTCGGCAGCGGGGCCCCGGCGATCGCTAATCGCCAGAATTTCGAGCCGAACAATCCGGCTATTCTGCTTGAAGGTCAATTCATCACCGGCTCGGACAAGGCTTGCAGGCTTGGAGATACGCCGTACCGCACCGCCTGCGCTGATCCGGCATTGTCCTTTCAGGACGATGCTGGTGGCCAGCGACCGCGTCTTGAAAAACCGCGCATGCCAGAGCCAGAGATCAATGCGCTGGGCCTCGACGCTCTCATTCATTGCGAGGCGGCTTTCCTGGAGCGCCGCCGCTTGCCCGGCGACCGTCTTGATTTGCCTTCGGATGTGGTTGTGGACTGCAGGTTGAGTTCGGCAAGCACTGCGAAGGGGCTGGACATGTCAACCTTGGTCGCGGCGGAGGGCCGTTTCTTCGCGCGCTCGCGCCCGGGCGCATCTCCGGCAGCCGGTTCGCCCTGCTCGCGATTATCGGGTCTGCGCGGTCTGGTTTTCTGGCGCCGGGGCGCCCAGATTTCGCCCTCAAGTTTTTCCGGATCCGCCCCCTTCTTGGTTCGCCTATAGCCCAGGGCCCCAAGTACGCCGCGCAAATCGTCGACCGAGCAGCCCAGCAGCGCCGTCATCGATGCGCCCAGCTCGAAATGGGATTTTCCGGTCTTGCGCTTGGCGTCGCGAATCTCGTCGGCGAGGCGTTCAAGCATGTCGAAGCGCACCGCCCGCGGCCCGCAGGTCTGGAAACCGATTGCGGCGTAGTCCGTTCGGGCGCGACTGCGATCATTGGCAATTGATGTCAGTCCGGGCGCTGGCACCCAGCTCATATCCAGCTCGCCTTTTTCGAGCGCGCGCAAGAGGGTGTAGTGCTGCGCCGGGGCAGGTTTGACGAGGGCTGGCAGGTAGATCACATGTTCGCCGATCTGCACGCCCAGCTTTCGGAGCGCGCGCCGTTCGGGAAGCTCCAGCGCCCTGACCTCGTCAGCGATTTCATGGCGCGGCAAGGCGCCGCCAGCCTCGAATAGGCGCCAGGCGACCCCGCGCGCTGGCCCCGCCAATTCGGCATCATTAGCACCGGTCTTCAGGGTCATCAGGGCGGCCAGCTGGGTCTCGAGGATCTCTTTGACCCGGGCCGCGACGGCCTGGCGCGCCGCGCCCTGCTGATCGGCTCCGCCCAGCTCACCACCAATCAATTTCACACCGGGATCCAGCAGGGATGGGCCGGCGACCAGTCTTGCGACGGGTTCATCCTGCCAGCTGACCTGGCCGTCGGGCTTGATAGCAAAGTCGATAAGCGGAGCGCGCACCAGCGCGACAAGCCGTCGATTGACCTCTGGGGCCAGAGCCTTCAGAGCGGCTGAACGCAGCGCCTTGGCCGCGAATTCCTTGCCGTCAGCATCGGGTCTGAAAACAAGGCCATCCAATCGGCCGACAAAATGGCCCTCCACGGTGACATCGCCCTCCGCGGAGACGCCCGCCAGCAAATCCTTTTCATCGCGCAGTCCTTTCATCAGCGCGCTGGTGCGCCGGTCGACAAAGCGCTGCATCAGGCGTTCATGAAGCGCATCCGACAGGCGGTCCTCGACCTCGCGGGTCTCGGCGCGCCATTGTTCGGGGCTTTCGGTCCAATCGGATCGGTGAGCGGCATAGGCCCAGGTGCGCACATGCGCCAGGCGCGCCGCCAACGCATCAACATCGCCACTGGTCTTGCTGAGCTTTTCCAATTGCCCGGCCATCCAGCCATTGGGCAAGCGCCCCTGACCAGTCGACAAGTGCATGAAAATCGATTTGACCAGCCGCGCATGCGCGTCCAGCGTCGCCTTGCGAAAGTCTGGCAATCGGCAGCAGTCCCAGAGCCGTTCAACCATGGCCGGATTGGTCACACGTTCCCGAATTTCACTATCGCCGCACAGCACATCGAGGGCGCGCTCGTCACTGGCTTCGCGAACCCGTTCCAGGGCGGGATGATTGGGCGGTTTGTTCAGCGTGTACTGTAGGGCCTCGATAGAGCTGTCATCGAGATCAGGATTGCGCCAGGACAGTTTTGCGACCGGATTGAAGCGGTGGTTTTCTATCGCCTCCACGATGTCGGTCTCGAATGGGCGGCAATCGCCGGTTTCGCCAAAACTCCCATCCGTCCGGAAGCGGCCCGCACGCCCGGCGATCTGTGCCAGCTCGGACGGGCGCAGTCGCCGCGTCTTGCGACCGTCAAACTTCCGGCTCTCAGCAAAGGCGACATGATCAATGTCCATGTTGAGCCCCATGCCGATCGCATCGGTCGCCACGAGGAAGTCCACCTCGCCGGATTGGTAAAGCTCGACCTGGGCGTTCCGGGTGCGCGGGCTGAGACCGCCCATAACCACGGCTGCACCGCCCCGGCGCCGACGCAGGAGTTCGGCAATGGCGTAGACAGCTTCCGCTGAGAAGGCGACGATTGCGCTGCGTCGGGGCAGGCGGGTCAGCTTGGATGGCCCCCCATAGCTGAGCTGGGAGAAGCGTTCCCGGCCGATAATCTCGGCATCCGGCACAAGCTCCCGGATCATCCCGGTCATGGTCGCCGAACCAAGGATCATGGTCTCCTCGCTCCCACGTGCGCGCAGGAGCCGGTCCGTAAAGACGTGCCCGCGCTCCGGGTCGGCAGCCAATTGCACCTCATCAATCGCCATGAAGGCGACGGGCTTGCTGACCGGCATAGCTTCCGCCGTGCAGATAAAATAGCGCGCCGAAGCGGGGATGATTTTCTCTTCGCCGGTAATCAGAGCGGTGGCGGCCTCGCCCTTGACCTTGACGACGCGGTCGTAAATCTCCCGCGCCAGCAGCCGAAGCGGCAGACCAATCATGCCGGAACTCCGGGCCAGCATCCGCTCTACTGCAAGATGCGTCTTGCCGGTATTGGTCGGGCCGAGGGCCGCGGTGAGCAATCCGTTATCGGCGATTGGTGACGTCATCGCATCCATCCTTCCTCACTGGTCCTGACATAGGCCAGCTTGCGGAGTTTTGCGAGCAGGGTCGGGCAGTGCGCCTAGTCAGTCGAGATGGAGCGTGCCGAGATGGTAATCCCGCCAAAGCCGGCATTGGAGCGGATGCGGACCGGAACGCGGATATCGCCGTCTCCAACAGCTGCAAACCACATCGTAATCGGTTCGCTGGTCAGCTCCTCGCTGGGGAATTCGTCTGCCTCATAACCCGCGATGGGTTCGTAAAAGGCGTGGCAGACATCGGCTTCCCCGCTCCAGGCTCGAGTCCGCACATCATCCCGGCCGCCATACTCAAAACGCAGATTATAGCGGGCTCGGCCGTCAAAGATCGGCATTGAACCCTCGCAGGGCGTTTCAGTATTGGCAACGGCGCCGAGGCCGACCGAAAGCAGAGCTGAGAGCGGGTCCGCAGCGCCACGGCGCTGGTCCTCGTTCGCTGGCGGCTCACCCATGTTTCCGAAGGGGGGATCAATATCAGGTGTGGCCACACCTTCCGGGAAATCAATACCGACAATCCGGCCCTTGGACGAGGCGTGATTGAGATGGCTGTACCGCCAGGGCTGCAGCAATGGTCCATCGCGATAGCCGCTGACACCGGCCTCGATATCCGCGTCGCTGAACAAGATCGGAAGA
>JBELMP010000052.1:0-14496 GCA_042095695.1 Maricaulis sp.
CTTCCGATCTATCACGCACGGCGCGGGTGCGCAGGCTGGCAGCGTCGGATCCGGCGCCCGGCTCGGTCAGGCAGTATGACGCGATTTTCTGCATCGACATCATTTCGGGCAGGAAGCGCTGGCGCTGTTCTTCACTGCCCCAGCTATCGATCATCCAGGCGCACATATTGTGGATGGACAGAAAGGCCGCGGTTGCGACACAGCCCCGGGACAATTCCTCAAAGATGATGGCGGCATCCAGGCGCGACAGTGCGGAACCGCCGACATCCTCACGGGTGTAGATTCCGGCAAAGCCGAGCTCGGCCGCTTCACGCATGGCATCGACGGGAAAGATTTTCTCTTCATCCCACTCAGCCGCATGCGGCTTGAGACGGTCATCGGCAAATTTGCGCGCCATATCGCGAATTAGGGATTGATCTTCTGTGAGATCGAAGTGCACAGCAGCGCTCCTGTCGGTTATGAAGGTTTAAGACAAGAATTTGCCGGAGGCCTAAACGGAGTTTCCGCCCGCGGCAAGTTTCAAATGTAACGATCCGGACGAAGGACAAGCTGCCCATGTTTCCTGCCACCCGCCTGCGTCGCACCCGCCAAGCCGATTGGAGCCGCCGATTGGTGCAGGAAACAGCCCTGTCCGTGAATGATTTGATCTGGTCAGTCGTCGTCTCTGACACCGCCGATCCGGTCGAACCCGTGGCGGCCATGCCGGGTGTGGAAAGATTGTCCCTGACAGCGCTGGCCAAAGCGGCAAAAGAGGCCGAGGCCCTAGGCATTCCGGCCATGGCGCTCTTCCCGCATATCGATCCGGCCCGCAAGGATGATCACGGCAGCGAAGCGCTCAATCCGGACGGGCTGATCCCGCAGGCGATCCGGACGATCAAAGATGCCGCACCGAATCTCGGCGTGATCTGCGATGTCGCGCTCGACCCATTCACCACCCATGGCCATGACGGGCTTCTGGACGGCGATTACGTCGCCAATGACGCTACGGTGGACACGCTGATCGAGCAGGCGCTGATCCAGGCCGAAGCGGGCTGTGATGTCATCGCGCCCTCCGACATGATGGATGGACGCATTGGCGCGATCCGCGACGCGCTGGAGGAGAATGGGCACCAGAACACGATGATCCTCTCCTACGCTGCCAAATACGCGTCAGGCTTTTACGGTCCCTATCGCGAAGCCATCGGATCGGCGACGGCGCTGACCGGGGACAAGAAGACCTATCAGATGGATCCGGGCAATCATCGTGAGGCGCTGCGCGAGGTTGAGCTCGACATTGCAGAAGGTGCGGACATGGTGATGGTCAAGCCCGGCCTGCCCTATCTCGACATTGTTGCCCTGCTTGCCGATGAGTTCGACCTGCCGGTTTTCGCCTTCCAGGTCTCGGGGGAATACGCCATGATTGCCGCGGCCGCGGCAAATGGCTGGATCGACGGAGATCGGGTCATGCTGGAAAGCCTGACCAGTTTCAAGCGCGCCGGTGCATCGGGCATCATCACCTATTTCGCACCCAAGGCGGCGCAGGCGCTTGGGGGATAGCCCCCTTCCCATCGACATCCAGACCTGTATAGCTTGTCCCCGCTCCAAGCAGGGGAATTATAATGGGTGAAACCTCGTCCGGACGTGGCCTGAATGGCAATAATATTGCCAGCATCGTCGCCGTGTTGATTTCGGTGTCCGCCCTGGCGGTTTCCATTCTCGATACGTCGTCACAAAGGGCGGAAAGCCGCGCCGCAGTGTGGCCGCACCTGACCGTTGACGGGCGCTATGACAGTGAAGGCTTCCGCCTGGAAGTGCAGAATGATGGTGTCGGGCCTGCCCGCGTGCGCTGGTCGAAAATGCTGCTTGATGGCGAGGAAATTGCTGATCTGGACGCCGCTATTCTCGCCACGCTCGGCCCGGAGGAGGCTTTCAGCTATGATGTCTACCAGGCCGGAGGGCTTGAGCAGGCCGTCCTGGCAAGCGGCGACTGGCACCAGTATTTTTTCGTGCCCTGGGAGGATCGGACACGGCGACTGGTCAATAATTGGGAAGGCCGCGTCACCATCGAAACCTGTTACTGCTCGGTCTATGATGATTGCTGGATTGCCCGTCTTCGCGAGGGCGATCCTGAACCTGTCACCCAGTGCCCGGCGCGCGACTAGTCGGAAATTTTCATCGCCGGCAGCGACCATTTGAACAGGATGGCACAGCCGCGCAGGATAAAGGCAAGCCCTGCCGCGCCCAATGTCACGGCTTCGACCGGCAATCCCAGCACCAGCCCGCCGACATAGGCTGCAGCACCCGCCAGCGCTGCCAATGCGTAAATATCCTCGCGCAGCACCAGCGGCACATCATTGACGATAATATCGCGCAAAAGCCCGCCGAAAGCAGCGCTCATCACACCGGTGAGCAAGGCGATGGACCAGTGGGCGCCAGCGCTCAGCCCGGCCTGGGCCCCGATCACGCAGAATACGGACAGTCCCACCGCGTCTGCCCAGTTGAGAACAATGCGCCGTGTTGCCAGGGCCTGTGCCCAGGGCGAGGTGAAATAGCCCAGCAGTGCACCAATTAGGGCGACGGCCAGATAGCTCGGCGCATCCACCCAATAAACCGGTAATTCCCCGAGCAGGACATCACGAAGCGTGCCGCCGCCCATGCCCGTGACCGCGCCGACAATCGCGGCCCCGAACGGATCGAGCGCCTTGCGCGCGGACAGCATGCCGCCGGAAAAAGCGAAAAATCCGATCCCGGCATAGTCGAGAATGACCAGAAGCGCCTCGACGCTCATGGTGCCATTTCAAGCTTGGCGTTTTCCAAATGCCGTCTTGCCTGTTCGAACTCGACAAGATCGGCGATATCGCGGGCCCGCCAGCTGGCCGCCAGAAGCACGCCGGTCGCCAGCCCCCAGCCCACGACGAGAGCGATAATCGTCTCGACCGAGATCCAGCGCGCCTCCTCCAACAGGTCAGGCGCGATCTGGCTGACGGCGAGCGCCGCGGCGATCGGTACAGACACCATCAACAGCGCCGAGAGCCGGAAAATCCGTTCGCTGCGACTGGCATTGAGCCGCGCAAAGGTCAGCAGGAAATCGACCTGCGCATCGGAGAGCCCGCCGAGCAGGCCCAGCCCCTTCTTCCAGTGCGACGCGGCAAGCACCGGCAGCATCTGGTCATTGGAGAACTGCATCCGGGCGCGCCAGGACAGTGCCGAAAAGAATAACCCGTTCCAGGTGGCGAACTGGCGCGTGAGACGCGACCAGACGCCGATAACAACCGGATCGGTCTGAATGAAACGCCCTTCCTGCGACATGGCTAGCGCTCCAGCCGGGCAATCAGGCTGGACGTGTCCCAGCGATTCCCGCCCATCTCCTGGATGTCGGCATAGAATTGGTCGACCAGGGCCGCAACCGGGAGCTTCGCCCCATTCCGCCTGGCCTCGTCCAGGGTGATGCGTAAATCCTTGCGCATCCAATCGATCGCAAACCCGTAATCAAACTTGCCCGCAACCATGGTCTCCCAGCGGTTTTCCATCTGCCAGGATTGCGCTGCACCCTTGGAAATTGCCCCGATGACGAGCTCCGGGTCCAGGCCCGATTGCTTGGCAAAATGCAGGCCCTCGGCAAGTCCCTGGACGAGACCCGCGATACAAATCTGATTGACCATCTTGGCCAATTGCCCGGAACCGGCCGGGCCGATCAGCGAGATGGCCTTCGCATAGGCGTCCATCACCGGCTCGGCCTGGGCGAATGTGTCCGCCTCGCCGCCGCACATGATGGTGAGCTGACCATTTTCCGCGCCCGCCTGGCCGCCAGAGACCGGCGCGTCCAGAAAGCCGATACCGGCGTCGCGGGCATCCCGGTCCAGCTCGCGTGCCAGCTCCGCGGAGGCGGTCGTATGATCGATAAAAATCGCGCCGGGCTTCATGGCCGGCAGGGCGGTCTCGGCGACAGCGCGCACATCGGGATCATCACCCAGACAGGCCATGACGAAATCGGCATCGCGCACGGCCTCAGCGATCGATGGCGCGGCCTCACCGGCATGCGCCTTTGCCCAGTCCACGGCCTTGGCCGCAGTCCGGTTCCAGACCCGGACCCCATGGCCAGCGCCCTGCAGATGCCCGGCCATGGGGAAGCCCATCACACCCAGTCCAAGAAAACTACAAACTGCCATCCCGGCCTCCCAATCCTCGTTCCACCTTGCTAGTCTGCCCCGCAAAGCGGAGCAAGCCATCATGATTCAGCGCGTTCTGGGCGGTCTGTTGACCGCGCTTGGCATTCTTGCCGGACTTCTCGTCATTCTCGCACTCGTCTTCGCCAATCGGCTTTACGCCTCCCTGCCGGAAATCGAGGGCGAGATGCATCTCGATGGCCTTTCAGGAAATGCGGTGATCGCCCGCGATGCCAATGCTGTGCCGCATATTTTCGCCGATATAGAGGAAGATGCCTATTTCGCGCTGGGCGTGGCCCATGCCCAGGACCGGCTCTGGCAGATGGAAATCACGCGGCGTGCTATTCGGGGTCAACTCGCTGAAATTCTGGGTGAAAGCCTGGTCGGCAGTGATATCCGGTTCCGCACGATGGGCCTGGGCTCTGCAGCGGACACCGCCGTGGCCAACCTGCCCGATGATGTGCGCTCAGCCCTGCAGGCCTATGCGGATGGGGTGAACTCCATCGCCCAGGCGCCGGGTTTTGTCACCCCGCCCGAATTCCAGATCCTGATGTTCGCACCGGCTGCCTGGACACCGGAAGACACGGTGGTCGTGTTCAAGGCGATCGCGCTGGACCTGTTCGGCAATGCCTTCAGCGAACCGCGCGTCAACGCCCTGCTGGATCATCTCGGTGAAGACAGAGCGCGCGAATTCATGGGACGCTATCCCGATGAGACCCCGCGCTCGCTGAGCATGGCCGATCTCGGCCTGGCCCCGGTCGCTGACGATGCCGCAAGCGAGGCCGAAGACACCCTGCCGATTGAAGGCGTCAATGAAGAAGCCCGTGAAGGATCAAACAATTGGGTCCTGGCCGGTAGCCGCACAGATACCGGCATGCCGATCCTGGCCAATGATCCGCATCTGGGGCTGCAAGCGCCCTCCCTATGGTATCTGGCACGTCTGACCACGCCGGCAGGATCGGTCGTCGGGGTCACCCTGCCCGGCACGCCCTTCGTGACCCTGGGCCGTAATGATCACATCGCCTGGGGTTTCACCAATACCGCACCGGATGTCGGTGACCTTCATGCCGTCACCGAGGCCGATGTCATCGAAACGCGTGAGGAAGTCATTGAGGTCCGTTTTGGTGATCCGGTGACCATCACACGGCGCGCGACAGCGACCGGCCCGGTGCTTGATCCGGACTATTATGATTATGACGTGCCTGAAGGCGCCGACTTCCTCGCCCTGCAATGGATGCTCGATGAGCCCGATGACGCCACGTCCGGCGTCGGCATGCGCATTCTTCATGGTGAGGATTGGGATGACTTCGTCGATGCGCTTCGTGATTTCGTAGCTCCGCAACAAAGCATGGTCTTTGCGGCCACGGACGGAGATATCGGCTTTTATGCACCGGCCCGGATCCCGGTCCGTGATGAGAATGGCGCCTGGGTGGACACCATCCCCTTCGAGGAATTGCCGCATACTCGCAATCCCGAGCGCGGCTTTGTTGCAACGGCAAATAACAAAATTATTCCAGATGGATACCCCCATTTTCTGACCAATGACTGGTATGGGGTCAGTCGCATCACCCGCATCTATGAGGGCATTGAAGGCCAACAGGTGCACTCGATGGAGAGCATGGCCGCACTGCAATACGACACCGTTTCCACCGTCGCCCGCACCATGCTGCCCTTCCTGCTGGAGGCCGAGCCGCAGACCGAGGCCGGTCGGCAGGCGCTGGCCTTGATGACGGGCTGGGATGCCGACATGGTGGTCGACCAGCCGCAACCCCTGATCTTCTCTGCCTGGATGCGCGAACTCGGTCCCGCCGTCTATAATGACGAGCTTGGCGATTTGGCCAGTGACTGGGTCGGCTATCGCCAGCAATTCATGGAAGATGCGGTCACCGGTCGACTACCGGCCTGGTGCGATGATGTGACCACCGGGATCGCGGAAAGCTGTCAACAGCTTCTGGGCCCGGCTCTCGATGCCGCCCTGCCCGCCCTGATTGAGCTTTACGGAGCAGACATTTCAGCCTGGGAATGGGGCGATGCGCATTATGCCCGCCATGCCCATCTGCCGTTTTCCGAAATGCCGTTCCTGGCCGATTTCTTCACCATCACCACACCGATCCCCGGTGATGGATCGACCGTCAATGTCGCGCATCACAGCTGGCGCCGCGACGACTATTCGGTGTTTCACGCCGCTTCCTACCGGGCGCTCTACGACCTCGCCGATCTCGACCGTTCGCTCTACATGATCACGACCGGCCAGTCCGGGAATGTGTTATCGCCGCATTATGATGACCTCGCCCCGCTCTGGGGGCGTGGTGAGTATATCGAGATCCGCAGTGACTGGACTCCGCAGAGCGCGCCCGAGGATGTCGTCCTGTTGCGGCTTTATCCCGGCTCGCCGTAAGCGCCGCGATAAAAGACCAGGGCCGGTACATCGCGACGGGTTTCATGCGCCATCACCTCACCGAGGATGATGTCATGATCTCCGCCAGGATAAATCACGCGTCTTTGGCACCGAAGATAGGCCACACAGTCGTCGATGATCGGTGTATCGTCAGTCGATATTACAATCCCGCACGCGGATAAGTCCGGGTTTATCGCGCATTCATGCGCCCAGCCGGACTGGTCCGCGGCAAGGATATTGATGGCGTAATCCTCGACATCCCGGAACAGGTCATAGCGCTCCCGGTCACGTTCGATCGACCAGAGCACCAGCGGCGGATCGAGGGAGACAGAGGCGAAGGAATTCACCGTCACGCCGACAGCCTGGCCCTTCACGCGCGCCGTGATAATCGCCACACCGGTTGGGTAGCGCCCCAATACATCACGGAAATCACGGCTATTGCTCACAAATTCGCTCCTCAGGCAGGAAAGGAAACCTCACCTTAACTGTGATCGTCTACAGCATGGTCAAGAGAATGAACAAGGTGGGATCACATGGCGGCGACTGATCAACCGATCATTATTAAGAAAGTCAAAAAGGGCGGCGGGCACGGCCATCATGGTGGCGCGTGGAAAGTTGCCTATGCCGACTTCGTCACCGCGATGATGGCATTCTTCCTTTTGATGTGGCTGATCAACACCACCACGCCAGAGCAAAAGCGCGGAATCGCTGACTATTTTGCTCCTGCCTCTGTCTCTCCCGCGAATTCGGGTTCGGGCGCACCGCTGGCCGGAACCTCACCGGGCGATGATGGCGTTCAAGGATCGGGCGACAGCTCACAGCGCCAGCGCCTGGCCCCGACCGCACCGCAGGAAAATGACCGCAATCAACAGCAATCGCCAGAAGCGGCCCCGGCCAATGATGGTGAGCCGGCGATCTCGACCGATGCGATTCTGGAAGCGCAACAGCGCCGCGCCGAGGCACAGCTCTACAGCGCCGAAATGTCACTCCGCCAGGCCATGCAGGAAATGCCGGAACTGGCAGAATTGTCCAACCATGTGATCATGGATCAGACGCCGGAAGGCCTGCGCATTCAACTGGTTGACCAGGAAGGGCGTCCCATGTTCGACCCCGGCTCGGTCGAGCCGAACGAACGGGCCGTTACGCTTTTGCGCGCCGTGGCGGCGATCGCGGAACGCCTGCCGAACCGCCTGTCCATCGCCGGCCACACCGATAGCGGACCGGTCACTGTCGGCGATTACAGCAATTGGGAACTCTCCGCCGATCGCGCCAATGCCGCCCGCGCAGTCCTCCAGGGCGAAGGTATTCGTGACGACCGGATCTATGAGGTTCGTGGCAAGGCCGGCTCCGAGCCGCTCTATCCGGATGACCCTTACATGGCGGGCAATCGCCGCATCTCGATCACGCTATTGCGCGAGGCGCCCATCCTTCCCTCCGGCCATCGGCTCTAGGCAGTCAACTCTGCCTAGCCTGCGGACAAGACTGCAGAAATATAGATTTGGGCTTCGCAAGCACGGGCACAACATGCTAGCCTTCTGATTTGGTCAAACAGATCAGGTTTCCCTAAATTTCATGCTTGAGATGACGTCTGTAGATATGTGGCAGATGTGGGCGGTGCTCGGCGGTGTCACAGTCGCGATCCTGTTCTATTGCTGGGACCGGTTTCAGATCGAAGTCGTGTCTGCGGCTGTCGTCGGGGCCGTCCTGCTCTTTTTCCAGCTTTTTCCGCTGTCTGCGGATAATCCCACGACGGCGCAGATCCTTTCCGGCTTTGCCAACCCGGCGCTGATAACCATTCTGGCGCTTCTCATCGTGGGCCAGGGCATTTTCCAGACCGGCGCCATGGATGGGCCGACCCGCTTCCTCCTGAGCTCCTATGACCAGCACCCGCGAACGACATTGCTGTCCATGTTTGCCTTCGTTTTCACTGTCAGCGCCTTCATCAATAACACGCCGGTCGTGGTGATGTTCGTCCCGATCCTTGTGGCCATTGCCAAACGGATGGAGACCAGCCCTTCCAAGCTTATGATTCCGTTGAGTTATGTCTGCATTCTAGCCGGTATGACCACGCTGATTGGGTCATCGACCAATCTTCTCGTGGCCGACAGCCTCCTGTCGCAAACCGGTGTGCAGATCGGCTTTTTCACACCGACCGGCCCGGGCCTCTTCCTGGCCGGGATCGGCTTGATCTACGTCATGTTCGTGGTGCCGCACTTCCTGCCCGAACGCGCCTCCATGGAGGATGCGCTAAAGGGCGGAGATGGCCGCCAATACATCGCCCAGCTTGAAGTCACCACCGACCACCCCCTCGCTGGCAAACAGCCGGTTGCGGGCATGTTTCCGGACCTGCCGGACATGACGGTGAGAATGATCCAGCGCGGCGAGCACGCCCTTCTGCCTCCGTTTTCCGACATAACGCTAAAGCCCGGCGATCTGGTCATTGTCGCTTCCACACGCCAGAAACTGCAGGACCTCTTGTCCAAGAACCCCAATTATATGCGGGGCTTGCTGGATACCAACGAGGATGGCGACAAGATGGAAAAAGGCGATGGCCTGGCCATCACCGAGGCCGTCGTCGCACCGGGTTCGCGCCTGTCCGGTCGCACCATCGAGCATATCGGCTTTCGGCACACGACGGGCTGTGTGGTGCTCGGCATCCAGCGCCGTAGCCGCATGATCCGGGCGCGCATGGGCGAAATCCGGCTGGAGGCCGGTGATACGCTTCTGCTTTTCGGGTCCTCTACAGCGATGAAGCGCCTGCGCGCTGACCGCGATCTTCTGCTGCTGGAATGGTCGACCACCTCGATCGCGGATCCCCGCAAAACCCTTTCGGCCCGGATTATCTTCGGCGGCGTGGTGATTGCCGCAGCGACCGGCATCGTCCCGATCGTGGTTGCCTCATTCCTCGGGGCGCTGGGGATGATCGCAGCGGGCTGCCTGAATACACGCCAGGCTGCGCGAGCCTTCGACATGAGGGTCTATCTCCTGATTGGCTCGGCCTTCGCCCTCGGCACAGCCCTGCAATCGACCGGCGGTGCCGATCTGCTTGCAAGCGGTGTGGTATCGGTTTTCGCGCCTTATGGTCCCGTCGTCCTAATGTCGGCGCTGTTCCTGTTGATCGCAGCCTTGACCAATGTCCTCTCCAACAGCGCGACCGCAATCTTGTTCACCCCGATAGCAGTCGGCGCCGCCCAGCAGCTGGGCCAGGACCCGATGATGTTCGCCCTGACCGTTCTGTTCGCGGCCAATACCAGCTTCGCCACCCCGATCGGCTACCAGACCAACCTGCTCGTTATGGGGCCAGGCCATTATAAGTTTGGCGATTATCTGCGCGCGGGCGCACCCCTCGCCGTGCTTATGTGGATCGCCTATACGGTCTATATTGCCTTGCAATACGCCTTCATGTGACGATGCAGCAAATAAAGGCGCAGAAATAGATTCTCCGTGACCCATCCGTTCGCGACACGACAAATACCCTTTTTCCTCACGGCGTCCTCGCCGTGCCCCTACCTGCCGGACCAGTGGGAGCGGAAAGTCTTTACGCGGATTGATCCCGGCGAGGGTCCCGAGCTGAATGATGCGCTGACTCATGCCGGCTTCAGGCGCAGCCAGTCGGTGCTGTATCGACCGGCTTGCGAAGCGTGTGATGCCTGCAAATCCGTTCGCCTGGACACAGCAGAATTTGGCTGGAAACGGCGCTGGCGCAAAGTCCTCAACCGCAATTCGGACCTGCAAATCTCGACGGATCAGAACGCAGCGACCGAAGAGCAATATCGCGTGCTCGATCGCTATCTCAACAGCCGCCACTCCGATGGCGATATGGTCGGAATGAGCTTCGGCGAATACGTGTTGATGGTCGAAGAAGGCGCGCAGCGCACCCATGTCACCGAGTATCGCACGCCTGACGGCGTGCTGATTGCCGGCGCCCTCACCGATGTCCTCAAGGATGGTGTATCCTTGATCTACAGCTATTTTGATCCGGAAGCAGCGCAGCGCAGCCTTGGCGCCTTCATGATATTGGACGCGGTGCGCCAGGCCGAAGCCATGGGCCTGCCCTTTGTCTATCTGGGCTATTGGGTCCAGGGCAGCCGAAAAATGGCCTATAAAGCCGATTTTCAGCCCTTGCAGGTTCTGACACCTGCCGGCTGGGTGCCGCAATCAACAGCCGAGCAGGCCGAGGCGGAGCTGGACGACGACGCCAGCATGGATTAACCGCTCATCTCAAGCGCAGACATCTTCAGGGGAGACGGTCATGGACCGACGCACATTTATCACCGGCAGCGCGGTGGCCACGGCGACAATTGCGACCGCATGCGGCGATAGCGGCCAGAATTCCGCCCAGGACGGCGTTGCCGCCCCGGCGATCAATCGCGGTGTCAAACGCCTGCGCATGGTCACAACCTGGCCGGCCAACTTCCCGGGCCTCGGAACAGCCGCCAATAATATCGCCGATTACGTCAATCGCGCCTCAAATGGCTCGCTTGAAGTCCGCGTCTATGCCGCCGGTGAAATCGTCAGCGCCTTTGAGGTGTTTGACGCGGTCTCGGAAGGCACAGCAGACATGTATCACGGGGCTGAGTATTACTGGCAGGGCAAGTCCCCGGCCTATAATTTCTTCACCGCCGTTCCGCTCGGCATGACGGCAACGGAGATTAATGGCTGGATCGAATATGGCGGTGGCCAGGCCCTGTGGGACGAGCTGTCCGCCCAGTTCAATATCAAACCCTTCCAGGCGGCCAATTCCGGCCACCAGATGGGCGGCTGGTTCAAGCGAGAGATCAATACGCTGGATGATTTCCGCGGCTTGCGCATGCGGATACCGGGCCTTGGCGGCGAAGTCCTGCGCCAGCTCGGTGGTGCGGCAGTGACCCTGTCCGGCGGCGAAATCTATCCCGCGCTACAAAATGGCACGATTGACGCAACCGAGTGGGTTGGTCCGTGGAATGACCTCGCCTTCGGCTTTTACCGCGAAGCCCCCTTCTATTATGGCCCCGGCTTCCATGAACCCGGCTCGGCACTCAGCCTCGGTATTAATCTGGGCGTATGGGAGGGGCTGGATGCCGATCAGCAGGCCTTGATCGAAACCGCCTGCCGGGCGGTGAACAGCACGAGCCTGGCCGAGTTCAATTATCAAAACGCCATCGCATTGCGTGTTCTGGTGGAAGAACACGGGATCCAGCTGCGCAGCTTCACCGATGAGATGTGGGACCGGATTGGCGAGATTTCCGAACAGGTGGTTGCCGATGTCGGGGCAACCGACGCGCTCAGCGCCCGCGTTTATGAGAGCTATCGGGCGGCACGCGACAGTCAGCGCAACTGGCTGAGCATCGGCGAACTTCCCTATACCCAGCAGCGCGAACGCGTTCTGTCAGGCCTGTGATGCGTCAAGGTGATGGATTTCTCCTGATCGTTATCGGGCTGAGCCTATTGCTCGGCCTGGCAGATTCCATCGCCGGCGGCGCCGTCATCGCTGCAATCCAGACCCACCTGCCGGATCTGGCACGGGGACTGGGAGGTATAATGATTCAGCTGGCACGGATTTTCTGGCCAATCGTGCTCATCCCCTTCCTGCTCGCCACAATCGGTCGCTTTGTCGCCCTGCCTGCAATGGTTCATCGGTTCAATCGCGGCTTCATTCATATCGCCGAGCGCATCACTTTGAGCTTTGGCGGCGCGGCGCGCTGGTTTGCCTTGGGACTGGTGGTGGCCACAGCGATTATCGTGATCCAGCGCTATGTCTTCGGCTTTGCCTCAACCAAGCTGGCTGAATCCGTCATCTACATGCACGCGCTGCTATTCCTGCTGGCATCAGCCTCGACCCTGCTGGCGGATGGCCATGTCCGGGTCGACATCTTCTTCGCCAAGGCCAATGCCCGCGGCAAGGCCTGGATCGATCTTTGGGGCACCTATCTCACCCTCCTTCCCATGAGCGCGCTGATCCTGTGGTCATCGACCGGCTATCTGAATTCGGCCTGGCGCATTCTCGAGCGCTCGCGGGAAAGCGACGGCCTGCCCTTCGTCTTTCTGCTCAAAACCGCCATTCCGCTATTTGCCATTCTGATGATCCTGCAGGGGCTGGCCATGGCCTGTCGCGCCGCCCTGACTCTGTCCGGACAGGATGAGCCACCCAAGCCGAAAGGCCTCGCCGAGGGAGAGGTCTGATTTGGCTTTCATAATCGAAATCCTGCCTTTCCTGATGTTCCTGGCCGCCTTCTCGGCGCTGCTGCGCGGTTATCCCGTCGCCTTCACCCTGGCCGGGATTGCCCTGGCTTTTGCCCTGCTGGGCATTGTGCTGGACGTGTTTGACCCGATTCATTTCCGTGCTTTCCCGCAGCGCATTTACGGCAATCTGATGGAGATGGACCGGCAAATCCTTGTTGCTGTTCCGCTTTTCGTCTTCATGGGGGTGATGTTGGAGAAATCCAAGGTCGCCGAGGAATTGCTGGAAGCGATGGGCGCGCTGTTCGGGACGCTGCGCGGCGGCCTTGGTATTTCGGTTATCGTCGTCGGCGCCCTGCTCGCCGCCTCGACCGGCATTGTCGGCGCCACGGTCGTCACCATGGGTCTGCTCTCTCTGCCGACCATGCTCAAGCGTGGCTATAGCCCGGAGCTTGCCACCGGCTCCATCGCCGCATCGGGCACGCTCGGCCAGATCATTCCGCCGTCAATTGTCCTCGTCCTGCTTGGCGACCAGATTTCCAATGCCTATCAGGAGGCCCAGCGCGAACAGGGGATTTTCGCGCCGGACATTGTCTCGGTCGGCGATCTTTTCGCCGGTGCCCTGATCCCCGGCGTGCTGCTGGTCGGCCTTTATATCGGCTATCAGGTCTTCATGGCGATCGTGAAACCGCAGAGCGCGCCCGCTGCTCCGCCGGTTGAGGGCGGTACCGACTGGGGCTTGATTGCCCGGGCCCTCCTGCCCCCGCTCTTCCTGATTATTGCCGTGCTGGGGTCTATCCTGGCGGGGTTGGCGACACCGACCGAGGCGGCCGCGATCGGTGCTGTTGGCGCCACCTTCCTGGCTGCGGCCCGCAATGCCGGCGGCAGCGATAATCCGCGTTTCGGCCAGCTGCTGGCGCTGGCTGGCCTGGTCAGTCTCATTGCCCTCATCCTGCTGATCGTGATCGCCAATATCGGTGAAACAAGACGTCTTTACGTCGCCGATCTCGGAGCAATTGGCGGCGCGCTTGCCTGGCTTCTGGTCGCCGCAACCCTGGTCGGCTCGGGGCTCAGCCTGTGGCGTCTGAAGCGGACCGGCGTGCTCGACGAGGTGATGTCGTCGACGGCGCGGATTTCCGCCATGGTCTTTGTGATCCTGATCGGCGCTTCACTCTTCTCGCTCATCTTCAAGGAGTTGGGCGGCGATGTCGTGGTCCAGAATGTCCTCGAGGCTGTGCCGGGCGGCAAATGGGGTGCCCTGGCCATCGTCATGCTGGTGATGTTCCTGCTGGGCTTCTTCCTCGACTTTATCGAGATCACTTTCGTCGTCGTGCCGATCGTCGCACCCATCCTGTTGATGATGGGAATAGATCCGGTCTGGCTGGGCGTGCTGATGGCGATGAATCTCCAGACCAGCTTCCTGACCCCGCCCTTCGGCTTTGCGCTTTTCTATCTGCGCGGCGTGGCACCGCAAAGCGTCAAGACCTCGCAGATTTACCGCGGCGCCATCCCCTTTGTGATCATCCAGATTATCGGCATCCTCGCTGTCGCCCTGATCCCCGCCCTGGCGACCGCCCTTCCGGAGTGGCTTTACGGATGACCCCGCAACGCAAGCGCGATCTGGAACGCGGCTTCATCGCCATTCTCGCCCTGATCATCTCCGCGATCTTCTTCTGGATGATCCGTGACTATCTTGCAGCGCTCTTCCTGGCTGCCGTTCTGACCATTTTTCTGCAAACGCCGCAGGACTGGCTGGCCGGAAAACTGGGCGGGCGCAGAGCATTGGCCGCAGGC
>JBELMP010000053.1:0-14424 GCA_042095695.1 Maricaulis sp.
GTCCTTGGACCGGTCGGTGATCGTCATGAAGCCATCGCCGTCGAGATAGGCGACGTCGCCGGTCTGGAACCAGCCATCCTCGGTAAAGCTCTCAGCGCCTGCACCCTTGAAATAGGCTGAAGCGATCCAGGGGCCGCGCACCTGGACATGGCCCGAAGACTGGCCATCCCAGGGCAATTCCTGCCCCTCATCATCAACAATACGCATCCCAACTCCGAAGACGAGACGGCCCTGTTTCAGCTTGACCTTGATCTCTTCCTCGCGGGCAATGCCTTCATGCTTGGGCAGGGCGACATTCACCGTACCCAGCGGGCTCATTTCGGTCATGCCCCAGCCCTGTTGCATGATCACGCCATACTTGTCCTCATAGGCCCGCAGCAAGGCCTCGGGCAGGGCCGAACCGCCAATGAGAACGCGTTCGATGGAGTCGATGCGCTTGTTATTCGCATCGAGATAGTTGAGCAGGCCGAGCCAGACCGTCGGTACGCCGGCGACATAGGACACGGACTCCGATTCGATCAGCGTATGCAGCGTGGCGCCATCCAGTCCCGGGCCCGGCATGACCAGCTTGGCGCCGGCCATGGGGGCGGCGAAGGGAATGCCCCAGGCATTGACGTGGAACATCGGAACAACGGGCAGCAGAACGCCCTTGGCGCCAACGCCCATTACGTCAGCACCCATGGTCGCCATGGCATGAAGTACGCTGGATCTATGGGAATACAGAACGCCCTTGGGATCGCCCGTTGTACCGGAGGTGTAGCACAGTCCGCAGGCGGCATTCTCGTCGAAGACCGGCCAGGTAAACGCATCTGAATGTCCAGCAATCAATTCCTCATAGGTCAGGCAGTCGGCCTGGACCTTGTCCGCATGGCTGGCATCGGACATCAGGATCCAGTGTTTGACACCGGGGCAATGCGCAGCAATGCCGTCAATCAAAGGGGCGAACTGAACATCGAAAAACACCGCCTTGGACTCGGCATGGGCCAGCATCCAGATGATCTGTTTCGGGTCGAGACGCGGATTGACGGTGTGAACAACAGCGCCGATGCCGGCAATCCCGTAATAAAGCTCGAAATGACGATGCGAATTCCAGGCAATGGTTGCGACGCGGTCACCGGACTGAATGCCCAATTCATCTGTCATCGCATTGGCCAGCTGCTTGGTACGCGCATGGGTCTGGGAATAATTCTGGCGATGAATCTGCAGGCTTTCCGGCAGCAGGGTCACAATTTCCCGTTCGCCGTGACAGTTATCAGCATGTGTCAGGATGTCCGAAACCATCAGCGGAACATCCATCATGTGTGCGCGTATCGTCATTTCTCTCCCCTTTCAGTGAAATCGACCATTGGGCTTTTCTTCTATCTGTATCAAAAGCCGAATTCGACAACCGCGCAATCCCTTTGCACGCTTCTTCAAGACGGCCTATGGGTGGCGATGCAGGGCCGGTCGGGGCGGTCTGTGTGAAGGGTGCGTAGATGACGACACGAGAGGATATCATTCCGGAGTATTCAGATATCGAGGCAGCGGCGGCGCGACTGGACGGTGTTGCTGTAAAAACACCTTTATTGAACAGTGACATACTCGACGCCAGACTGGGCGCGCGCCTGTTCGTGAAAGCCGAATGCCTGCAGCGAACCGGCTCTTTCAAATTCCGCGGCGCCTATAATCGCCTGGCCCAACTTTCCCCGGCGGAGCGGCAACGCGGTGTGCTGGCCTATTCATCCGGCAATCATGCGCAAGGCATAGCCGCAGCCGCCAAGCTGGTCGGCACGCATGCGAAAATCCTGATGCCGGCAGACGCGCCGCTGGCCAAGGTGCAAGGCGTGGAATTCTGGGGCGGCGAGGTCATTCGCTTCGACCGCTCGAGTGAAAACCGGGAGGCGATTGGCGCCCGGATCGCATCGGAAGAGAACCGCGTCATAGTCCCCCCGTATGAAGACCCCGATATTATCGCCGGCCAGGGCACGCTGGGCAGGGAGGCCGTGCTGGACCTTGCAGAAGCAGGGCTCGCGCCTGACCGATTGATCTGCTGTGCAGGCGGCGGCGGCGTCATCGCCGGCGCCGGACTGGCCGTGAAAACGCTCCGCCCGGAATGCGAGGTGTGGGCGGCGGAACCGGAGGGGTTTGACGATCTTGCCCATACGCTGAAAACCGGTGAAAGACGGCCGAACGAGCGACTGACCGGGTCGATTTGCGATGCCATTCTCACGCCGATACATGGTGCTTTGACCTGGCGGTTGAACGAGAAACAGCTCTCCGGCTCGCTGGCGGTCAGCGATGATGAGGTACTGGACGCCATGGCCCTGGCCTGGCGCCATCTCAAGATTGTCGTTGAACCGGGTGGAGCCGCTGCCTTGGCTGCGGTTTTGTCCGGCAAGATCGATGTCCAAGGCCAGACCATCATTGCCGTCGCGACCGGTGGCAATGTCGATCAGAATGTCTTTGCGCGCGCCCTGGCGCGGGCGTAGAGGCGCATGGTCAGTCGCGCGCCGGGTCTGTCGACCGGGCGAGCCTGAACCCGATATGCGAGGTGCTCAGGCCTTGATCCTGTGCCTGGCGGGCGGCGGGTCGAAAGCGGTAGCAGAAATTGGGTGCACAAAGGTATGAGCCGCCCTTGATGACCTGCACCGGCCGACCCGGCTGCGCCGGGTCAAAGCCCGTGTTTTCGGCCTCGGCAAATTGCGCGCGCTCATGGCTGGGCAGGTATGGTGTGGCGGTCAGCTCCCAGACATTGCCGATCATGTCGTGAAGCCCAAGCGTGTTGGGTTTATACTGACCCACCGGAGCGATCCCGTAATAGCCGTCTTCGGACTGGTTTATCACCGGAAACAGACCCTGCCAGGTATTGGCACGCCGCGTATCCGGTAGCTCATCGCTCGGCGCCCAGGCAAACACTTCCCCATCCAGCGTGCCTCTCGCCGCCATTTCCCACTCATCTTCCCGCGGCAGGCGGGCATTGTGATGCGCGGCAAACGCTACAGCGTCTTCATAGGCGACATGGATCACAGGTTGACGGGCATGGACCGGCTCCAATGGCTGCCCATTGGGCCGGGACCAGGCGGCAGTTTCGCGGAATTGCCACCAGCTGCCCGGGATCAGCGTGGCCGGGCCCGGCTCGAAAACAAAACTGCCAGCCGGCAGGCCGTCCGCACCGCGCTCGGCAAGGGTCTGGTAGCCTGTCGCGAGAACAAAATCCGCGAACTGCGCATTGGTGACCTCAAAGCGTGAAATCCAGAGTGTCTCCACACAGGTTTCATGGGCCGGCGCTTCTTCGGGATAGGTCTGGTCCTGCCCCATGGTGAAGCAGCGCCCGGAGACCTCCACCCAGTCAATCGGCTCTGCCAGCGCGGCGATCATGCTCACCCGATCCGGTTCCGGCGCTGCTGCGGGTTGAGCGCCGCAGGTACTGACGCCGACAAGACCGGCAAGGCCAAAAACCCTAAACAGCGTGATTGAGTCCATTCTCTACTCTTCAATCATATAGCTGGATCGCCAGCGCTCGATTTCGGCTCGGAATCCAGGAACAAGATCACGATGCGTGTTGATCAGATTCGCTGTGTCGTCCGGATCATTGATGAGATCATAGAGCTTCGCCCGTCGTCGTCACCCAGACATAATGCCATTGTCTTGAACGCACATAAAACGCTTCCTCATTCCGCCCCATCAGATCGGTCGCGCGGCTAACCGCATAGCCGTCAAACGTGCTGTTGGCGCGAAATGAATTTGCGTCTGGCAGCACAAGGCCTGGTCCGCGATGATCGTCGCATCAACGATATCGCATATCTGAGCGGCTATGCTGGAGCATCCCAGTTCATTGCCGATTTCTAGGCGCAATTCGGCACGACACCCAAACAATATCGGGACCGGTTTCGCGAATGGGAGGTTGCGGTCGGGACAGTGCAGCCTGACTTGCCTGAACCGGGTGAGCGCATTGATTGGTCACGCCTGTCCGGTCCACCGGCCGACACGGATTAATTCCCCGGAGAGCCCGCATTGAGGTCGTCTTCGATCAGGAGCGGCACCGCAGCATCATCAGCAAGGCGGGTCCGGTAGACCTGCATATTCTCCAGCACGCGCATCACATAATTGCGGGTTTCGGAGAAGGGAATGCTCTCGACCCAGTCAATCGGATCGACATCCGGATCACGCGGATCGCCATAATCCTCAACCCAGCGGCTCACGCGGTGCCCGCCCGCATTATACGCGGCCAGTGCCATGACATAGGAGCCGTCATACTGGACCAGTACCTCGTTGAGGTGGTGCATGCCCAGGGTGAGATTATAGTCTAGATCATCGGTCAGCCAGCTGAAGCGATAGGGCTCGCCAATGGACCGTGCGGTCTGCCGCGCTGTCGCGGGCATCATCTGCATCATGCCGCGCGCACCGGCGCCGGAGACGGCATGCTGGGAAAACTCGGTCTCCTGACGAATGACCGAGTGGACGATTTCAGCATTCGGTTGATCGCCCGCGGTCTGGGCCGGCAAGTTGATGGTCGGATAGGCGCTTTGCGGCAGGACCATTCCACGCTGGCGCGCTGCCTTTGCGGCGCGGACGGCCTGTCTCGTGTAGAGATATTCGCTCGCCAGCTGGGCCAGCAGCACCGCTTCTTCCGGATCGTCCATACGGTCATCCATGCGGTAGCTGAACAGGCGATAATAGTAATCCTCGCCCTGTTCCGCGAGCAGGCGCATGGCCTGGATCATGGGGCGGGCCTCAAAGCGCTGGCGCGCCTGTGCACCGGGTATCGGGTCAGCCTCGAAGGCGAGCTGGGCATTCTCCCCAGCGATCTGGGCGAGCGCGAGCTGCCCATAATAGGCAGTCGAGTGATCACCCGCGGCCTGATAATGCTGCGCGGCCAGCTGAGGATCGCCCAGCGCGTCAGCCGCGCGTGCCATCCAGTATTGCGCACGGGACACCGAGACCGGCGTGGAGACATTGTCATGCAGGGTGCGGAAATGGGTCATCGCCGCCGGCGCCTCATCCAGGTGCACCAGGGCCAGCCAGCCGGCCATGAATTCGGCATCGGCAAAATCCGCACCGCTTTCCATGCCGTGAGCCTGGGCCAGCTGATAGGCCGTCGCATAATCGCGATCGCGGATCAGCGTCAGGATCATCAACTTGCGCTCGGTCCACATCAGATCCAGCGCATTGATATCGGTATGATCGTCCGGCAATTGCAAAAGCAGCGGCAGGACACTGTCTCGCATGCCTGAACGGCGGCGCCAGCGGGCGCGTTCGAAGACCAGCCCGGGATCATTGCGCATGCTGACCGGAACCCGGTCGACGGCGCGATCAACACCGCTCTGGCGACCCGCCAGTCGCAGACGCGCGTCGGCGAGGCTGCGCTCCGGGCCCGTCAGTAGCGCGGTGACCCGCTGAGCCGCCGTGCGTTGATTTGACCAGATGAGATAATCAACCCGCGCCATGTGATCATCTTGATCGAGGCGGGCGCCATGGGTCCGGTAAACGTCGCGCTGGACGGTGAGGGGCAGAAAGCGCGTGCGCCAGGTATTCCGCAGGACAGCTTCGCCCTCATCGATGCGCCCGACGGCGATCAGGGCTTCAGCCTGGGCGACATAGCCGCGACCGGTCGATGGCGGATTGGCTTCAAACCAGTTGACGATATAGGGCGCTGAAAGGCCTGCGGTCGAAATCTTGGACTCCGCCTCCGCGCGTATCGTGTTGTCGCGTGGCCAGTCTTCCAGCTCGCCCATCGCCTGATCGAGCTCAAGGAAGCTGGTGCGCGGATCATTCAGTGCGATCAGCCAGGTTAGAACATTGCGTGCCGCGCTGTCGGTCAGCTGGGAGCGAATGGCGCGGACCTCGTCGAAATCCTCGTCTTCCGCCGCATCCAGGCCGGCGCGAAAGGCGTGGAAATCTTGGTCGCCCAGATATTGGGAATGGTTTTCGATAGCGGGGCGCTGGCGCGGGGTGGGAACCTGCGCATAGGCGGGTGTGACCAAGGCAAGCATGATCAGCGCGGTGACACTTCTGGCGATCATTGTTCGCAAGACACTTCCTGAGTTTTGGGACGATGCAATCTCAGCGTAAAACGCGGCAACTGTCCAGCCTTGAGGAGAAGAGTTGGACATTCTGATCCGGCTCGATATTGTCCGCCGCTTGTCCGCAAGAATACGAGATTGAGACATGTTCAAGGGCTCCGTCACCGCGCTGGTTACGCCTTTCAAAAATGGTGCCGTAGATACGGACCAGGTCGCGGCGCTTGCCGAGCGCCAGATCCAGGCTGGCACGCATGGGCTTGTCCCGTGCGGCACGACCGGGGAATCTGCGACCCTGACTTTCGATGAACACATGCAGGTTGTCGAAATTGTGGTCGCGACGGCAAACAAGCGCGTGCCGGTGATCGCCGGCACTGGATCAAATTCAACGGCAGTGGCGATTCAGAATCAACGCCGCGCGGCGGAATTGGGAGCTGATGCCGGCCTTGTGGTCGCGCCCTATTATAACAAGCCGAATGCCGAAGGCCTGTATCAGCACTTCAAGGCCATCAGCGAAGCCAGCGACCTGCCGATCATGGTTTACAATGTTCCCGGCCGTACCGTGGTTGATATCGATGGAGCAACCGTCGCCCGGATTGCGCGTCTGAAAACCGTTGTCGGGATCAAGGATGCCACGGGTGATATGGCGCGCGTCAGCGAGCACCGACGGCTCATCGATGCGGACTTCATCCAGCTCTCCGGCGATGATCCGACCGCCCTGGGCTATAATGCGACCGGCGGTCACGGCATTATCTCGGTCAGTGCCAATGTCGCGCCCGAGCTGTGTGCGCAATTCCAGAATGCCACGCTTGAGGGGGACTGGGAGCGCGCGCGCATGCTCAATGACAAGCTGCTGCCCTTGCACCATGCGCTCTTCACCTCATCGAGCCCGGGACCGACCAAATACGCCATGTCCGTTCTGGGCGTCATGAATTCGGAAATGCGCCTGCCCTTGACCGAGCCCAATGAGGCGTCGAAGGCAGCGGTTCGCAAGGCGCTGGTCATTGCGGGGCTTTTGGATCAGGCATGACAAAGCGCACCGATGGTGCGGTATCGATCAATCGCCGCGCCCGTTTCGACTACGAGATTGAAGAAACCTTCGAAGCCGGCCTGGTCCTGAAAGGCTCGGAGGTGAAATCCCTGCGCGATGGCAAGGCCAATATCGCTGAAAGCTATGTCAGTCCGGAGAATGACGAGGTCTGGCTGATCAATGCGGATATCCCGACCTATGGCGCGGCAAACCGGTTCAATCATGAACCGCGCCGCCCGCGGAAACTTTTGCTGAAGAAGCGCGAGATTTCCAAACTGCGCGGCGCCGTCGCGCAGGATGGGCGTACGATCATCCCGCTACGCCTATTCTTCAACGGGCGTGGTCTGGCCAAGCTCCAGATCGGCCTGGCAAAGGGCAAGAAAACGATCGACAAACGCCAGACCATCAAGGAGCGCGACTGGAATAAGCAGAAATCGCGATTGATGAAGAATTACGGCTAGACGGTGAGGGGCGTGCGCGTCTGGGCAATAAAGGAATTGCGATAAGCCTGCGGTGACAAGCCGATTACGCGGATAAAGCTGCGTCGCATCCGCTCATCGCTGCCAAACCCGCATTTCACGGCACATTGCTTGATGCTCAATTCCGGGTCTTCGAGCATTTCTCGGGCGGCATCAACCCGGAATTGCTCCACCATTTTCGCCGGCGTCTCGCCGGTTTCCTCGGTATATAGACGGGCAAAATTGCGCGGGCTCATGCCACAGCGCACAGCAAGCTGTTCGACACGCAAATCGGCAGTGAGATTGTCTTTCATCCAGAAATGCAGCGCGTCAAAGCGACCGGTCGCCGACCGGGTTTGCTGTTGCAGGGCTTCGGAATACTGCGACTGGCTGCCCGGGCGTTTGACATAAACCAGGAGATGGCGCGCCAGGTCCAGGGCGACATCGCGCCCGTGATCGGCCTCAACCATTGCTAGGGCGAGGTCGATGCCCGCAGTCACACCAGCGGAGGTCCAGACATCCCGGTCCTCGATAAAGATCGGGTCAGGATCGACTTCGACCGTCGGGTATTCCTCGCGCAAGAGATTGCAATCGCGCCAATGGGTGACCGCCCGGCGTTTGTCCAGGAGGTCCGCGGCGGCCAGAAGAAACGCTCCGGTACAGGTCGAGCCGACGCGGCCACATTTCCGGCTGGCCAGGCGGATCGCCCCGACCATGCGATTATCTCGCCGCGCAGCATGGACACCTTCGCCACCACAGGCGATCAGCGTGTCATTATCGTCCAGCCCAACACCCGCCAGGCGACGCGTGTTCAAGGACACGCCTGTATCCGTCTCGACCGGCCCGCCGAACATCGATGCCAGCGTTGTCGTATAGGCGGTCCAGCCAAGAATGGCATTGGCATCGGAAAAGACCTGCAACGGGCCTGTAATGTCGAGCATTTTCACATCGTCATAGACGATGAAGGCAATGCGGCGCTCGTCCGGGCCAGATTTGGCAGAAAAGGTGGGCATAACGACGTGTGTAAAAAATCCGGATCAGAATATCCAGAGGCAGGTTTCAAATTTCCGGGGAGAAATTTCATGTCTGCTACAAAATCAGGCACTAGCGTGAATCCGCCCAGTCAGGATGCAGCCAGCCTCAACACGCATTGTCCCTGGTCCGGCAAGCCGGTCAGCCCCGATAGTCTCACGACCTATCGCGGCAAGCCGGTGGGCTTTTGCAATCCGGGCTGTCGCGACAAGTTTGAAACTGCGCTGGCAGTGTTCGACCCGCTCATTGAGCGGGCTGATCCAGAAATGCCCTGATCTCGGCGAACACGCTTTCAAACATCGGCGCAGTAAGCCGCCCGGTATTGGTATTGTAGCGCGAGCAATGATAGCTGGCGAAAAGCCGGACCGGTCCTTGCGGGGCATCAAGATCGGTCTGTGCGCCATGCGCGAAATGAGCGGTTTTCAGCTTCAGGCCAAGGGCGCGCAGCGTATTATCGTGCGAAATCTTTCCCAGAACCAGGATCGCGCGAAGCCGAGGCAGGGCGGCGATCCGGTCGCTCAAAAAGGGTCGGCAGGCATTGGCTTCCGCACCGACCGGCTTGTTGTCCGGAGGCACGCAGCGGATGGCATTGGTGATCATTGCATCGACCAGGCTCAGCCCGTCATCGGGCCGCGCATCATATTGACCCTGGCTGAAGGCAAACTTGTCCAGGGTCGCATAGAGCAGATCACCGGCCCAGTCGCCGGTGAAGGGGCGACCAGTGCGGTTGGCACCGCGCAGCCCGGGCGCGAGGCCGACGATCAGCAGCCGGGCCGTGTCTGGGCCGAACGAGGGCACGGGTGCGCTGTGCCAGCCGGGATTGGCACGGCCATGCTCCTCGCGAAAGGCTTTGAGCCGCGGGCAAAGCCCGCAATCGAGGGGCGCTTCCGGCGTTAATGTCACGATCTCAGCCCTCCCGGCCGACCAAAGTCTCCAAATCTGACAATTCGATAAAATCATCCGCAACGCGACGCAATTCATCAGCAATCATCGGCGGGCTTGTTTTCAGCGAGGAGACGACGCTGATCCGGGTGCCGCGCCGCTGCGCGCTTTCAATGGCCCGGCAGAAATCCCCGTCACCGGAAAACAGGATGATATGGTCGAGATAGCTGGCGGCCTCGATCATATCGACGGCCAGCTCGATATCCATATCGCCCTTGATGCGGCGGCGACCCTGATCGTCGGTGAATTCCTTGGCGCGTTTGGTGATGACGGAGAAACCATTGTAATCGAGCCAGTCGACCAGAGGGCGCAGGGGATTATAGTCTTCCTGCTCCAGCAGGGCCGTGTAGTAATTGGCGCGAATGAGTCGACCGCGCTTGCGGAACTCGGTGAGCAGTCTTTTGAAATCGATGTCGAAATCCAGTGACCGCGTCGTAGAGAACAGATTTGCGCCATCGATAAAAAGGCCGATTTTTTCGTCAGGGTAAAATGTCATGGAGCGCCTTTCGCGCCGGATCGATGAATAACAATACGTCCTGTCCCGGAATCTATATCGGTCTGGGTGCAAATCTACCGCGACAGCAGATGACCCCGGTCGAGACCCTGTGCGCGGCGCTCGACGCGTTGGCCGATGCCGGGATTTCACCGGTCCAGACATCCAGCTTCTGGCGCAGCCCGGCCTGGCCGGATCCTGCAAAGCCTGAGTATGTCAATGCGGTCTGCCGGGTCGTGAGCGATGAGGCGCCCGGCCGGCTCATGCAGATCCTGCTTGACATCGAGACCCGATTTGGCCGGGTGCGCGAGGCGCGCTGGGATTCGCGCAGTCTCGATCTTGATTTGATCGACTATCAGGGTGAGGTCCGGGACGAGGCACCACACCTGATCCTGCCACACCCCCGGGCCCTCGAACGAGCCTTTGTCCTGCTTCCCTTGCGAGAAATCGCGCCCGACTGGCGCGACCCGGTGTCGGGCGATGTGATCGAGACCTGTGTCGCCAGGCTGAATGCTGCTGATCGGGCCGCGACCACAAAGCTGTAAAGAATATCGCCAGAGCTGGCGTGGACCTCTTGCTTTCGCGCTGCAGCGACTATAGGTAACGCGGTTCCAAGCATTGCCGCTGGCATAAGGAGATCGCGCGCATGGCTCGCGTTACCGTTGAAGATTGTATCGAAAAAATCCCGAACCGTTTCCGTCTGGTCCTGCTCGCTGCCCATCGGGCGCGGAATATCTCTGCAGGTTCCGCTCTGACGATTGACCGGGATAATGACAAGAATCCGGTTGTTGCCCTGCGTGAGATTGCCGACGAGACCCTCGACATGGATGCGTTGAAGGAAAGCCTGGTGACGGGTCTTCAGCGCGTTCTTCCCAGTGAGGACGAGGATGAGGAAACGACTGCTGCTCCCGCTGTAACCGAAATGGAAGCGCTGCCGGCTCCGAGCATCGAGCTCGACGAGTCGGAAATGCTCAAAGCGCTCCAGGCTGACCGGGATGGCGCGCCTGACGGCCGCCTTTAACCGGCCTTGAGTTCCGGCGCGACGTCACCAGATCTGGCATCGCCGCCGCCCGCCATACCAAGTGCGGACGAGCTGGTCGCGCGTATCGAGAAGTATTTTCCGAACGTCGATGGCGATTTCGTGCGGCGTGCCTATGCGTTTGCAGAAGAGGCGCACCGGCCGCAAAAGCGTCAGTCCGGTGAACCCTATTTTTCGCATGTCGCAGCCGTAGCCTTCCTGCTGGCGGATTTGCGCATGGATGTGGCGACCATCTGTACCGGTCTTTTGCACGATACGGTCGAAGACACGCCCGCGACCCATGGGCAGTTGGTCGAGCATTTCGGCGAAGAGGTCGCCGGACTGGTCGATGGTGTCACCAAGCTCGGACAGATGGAGCTGCGCTCTAAGCGCACCAAGCAGGCGGAAAACCTGCAAAAACTCGTTGTCGCCATCTCCGCGGATATTCGCGTCCTGATCGTCAAGCTCTGCGACCGGCTGCACAATATGAAGACGCTGGACGCGATCCAGAAAGCGGAAAAGCGCGAGCGGATTGCGCGCGAGACGCTGGACATTTACGCGCCTCTGGCGCGCCGGATCGGGATTAACCGGGTCTGTGTCGAGCTGGAGGACCTGGCCTTTAAACACGTCAATCCGGCGGCCCATGAATCGATTACCAACCGTCTGCGATTGCTGCGGGAAGAGCATTCCGATGAAGTCTCCGCGGTGTCCCAGGCCATCACCCGCATCCTTGAAGGCTACGGGATTGAGGCCCGCATTTTCGGACGGGAGAAGCGCTCCTATTCGATCTGGCGCAAGCTCGAGCGCAAAGGGCTGACTTTTGACGAGATCGCGGACATCTACGCCTTCCGCCTCATCGTTGAACAACCCGATGACTGCTATCGCGCGCTCGGCGTCATTCACCAGACCTGGCGCTGTGTCCCCGAACGCTTTCGCGATTTCATCTCAGTGCCGAAGCCGAATAATTATCGTTCCTTGCACACAACGGTCATCGGACCTGACAGTGTGCGGATCGAGCTGCAGATCCGGACCGAGGAAATGGAGGCGGTTGCCGAGAGCGGTGTGGCGGCACACTGGCGCTACAAGGACTCAACCTATTCCTACGATCCGGAAGCTGCGGCAGAAGCCGGCGGCGATCCGCTCGATCGTCTGCGCCCCTTTGTGGAGATCCTCAATCAGGGTGGCGATCCGGATGAATTCCTCGAGCATGCCAAGCTCGAAATGTTCGCCGACCAGGTCTATTGCTTTACGCCCAAGGGGGATTTGATTTCCCTTCCCATGGGCGCGACCCCGCTGGACTTTGCCTATGCGGTGCACACCGAGCTGGGGCATACGACTGTGGCGGCGAAGATCAATGGGCGCGAACGTCCGCTGCGTACGCAATTGCGCAATGGTGATGTGATCCAGATCATCAAGGGCGGTGTCCGCCAGCCCCCGGCGGGCTGGGAAAACCTGGCCATTACCGGCCGCGCCCGTGCCGCTATTCGCCGCCTGATCCGCGAGTCCGAGCGGGATGAATTCATGCGCATCGGCAAGATCATGGCAGATCACGCCTTCCGCCGCGAAGGGCATACGCTGATCGAGGATGATCTGGAGGATGCGCTTGCGCGCCTTGAATTCAGGGAGGTCGAGGATCTCTATGAAAATCTGGGCCGTGGCCGGATTACCTCGTCTGATTTCCTTGATGCCGCCTTCCCGGGCCGGCTGGACCAGCGTGAGGACCCCACGGATCGTGCCCTTATCCAGGATGAGAAGGCGCGGCTATATGTGCGCGGGCGGGGTCTGACGCCCGGCGTCACCCTGCACTTTGCCTCTTGCTGTTCGCCACTGCCCGGCGACCGGATTGTCGGCATGCTGATCCCGGACAAGGGCGTGGAAGTGCACACCATTGATTGCGAGCGCCTGGCCCAGTTTGAAGAAGGCGAGATGGATCAGTGGCTGGATCTGGCCTGGACAGCGGAAGCAGAGGCGAATGCCGTTTCCATGGCACGCATCCGCGCCACGCTGCACAATGAAACCGGCGCGCTGGCCAAGGTGGCGCAGACCATCAGCGAGAACCGCGGTAATATTGCCAGCGTTCGCACGATGAATCGCGCCAATGATTTCTTTGAGATGCTATTTGATGTCGAAGTGTTCGACACGCGGCATCTGGCTAATCTTCTGGCCGCTTTGCGCATGAATGAGATCGTGGTCTCGGCCGAGCGTTTGCGGGCGGAATCTGAGGAGTTTGACGAAGCATGACACGCGACGAGGTATTGGACGAGTTCCGTGCGGCGGGCGCTTTGCTGGAGGGGCATTTCATCCTGTCTTCCGGTCTGCGCAGCGCGGTCTTCCTGCAAAAGGCGAAAGTGTTTGCCGAGCCGGCGCGAACGGAACGCCTGTGCAAGGCGCTGGCGGCAAAGCTGAAAGCAGAGCTGAGCGAGCAGCCGACCGTGATCGTCTCGCCCGCAGTGGGCGGCCTGATCCCGGGCTATGAGACAGCGCGGCATATGGGGCTCAAAGCGCTCTATGTCGAGCGTGAAGGCGGCGAATTCACCCTGCGCCGCGGATTTGAACTCTCCAGTGATGACAAGGTTCTTGTTGTCGAGGATATCGTCTCCACAGGTCTGAGTTCACGCGAATGCATCGAGGCGATCAATGCGACTGGCGCAACCGTCATTGCCGAAGGCTGCCTGGTCGACCGCTCGGCAGGAGAGGCCGATGTCGGCGTGCCGCTGATTTCACTGACCCAGTACAAGGTGCCGGCCTATGAGCCGGACAATCTGCCGCCGGAGCTGGAAGCCATTCCGGCGATCAAGCCAGGGAGCCGTGGTCTGAAATGAGCCTTCGTCTCGGGGTCAATATCGACCATGTCGCAACCATCCGGAATGCCCGCGGTGGCGCCCATCCCGATCCGGTTCGGGCCGCCCGCCAGGCGTCCGAGAGTGGAGCGGATGGCATTACGGCGCATTTGCGCGAAGACCGTCGACACATCACTGACAGCGATATTGACCGGCTGATGGCGGAGATCGATTTGCCGCTGAATCTGGAAATGGCCGCGACGGACGAGATGCTCGAGATTGCGCTGCGTCACAAGCCGCACGCGGTCTGCATTGTTCCGGAAAAGCGCGAAGAGCGCACGACCGAGGGCGGTCTCGATGTCGCGGCCGGCCATAATCACATCGCGCCCTATGTACGTCAGCTCAGCGAAGCCGGATGCCGCGTCTCCCTCTTTATCGAGCCTGACCCGGTGCAGATTGCCGTGGCAGAAGCCATGGGCGCGGCCGTTGTCGAACTGCATACCGGGGCATATTGCGAGGCGGCCCTGCGCGGCGATGCTGACGCGGTGAACAGCCATCTCGACCTGCTCAAGCTCGGTGCTCAAGAGGCGCATCGGCGGGGGCTGGAAGTCCATGCCGGTCACGGGCTGACCTATGACACCGTCAAGCCGATTGCCGCCATTCCGGAAATCA
>JBELMP010000054.1:0-14190 GCA_042095695.1 Maricaulis sp.
ATTGTCCACAGCCTCGCGGCACTGACACTGATTGTCTGGTTCCCCATCCTCGGCGAACCCCGCCCGGCAATCATTAATGCTATTGCTGTTCTCATCATTACTTGCCCATGCGCGCTAGGACTGGCGGTGCCGGCGGTACAGGTCGTCGCCTCCGGTCGGCTCTACCGTGACGGCGTTCTGGTGAAATCCGGCGATGCGATGGAGCGCCTGGCGCGGATCGATACCATCGTGTTCGACAAGACCGGCACCTTGACCGAGGGACGGCCACGCCTGCTCAATCGTGAAGATATCGATGACCGGGCGTTCGACTTTGCTGCGCGCCTGGCGCGAACATCGCGCCACCCGCTTTCGCGCGCCGTCGCGGACATGGCCGGTATGGGCAAGACCGCCAATTCTGTCACGGAGACGCCGGGCGGCGGGCTGGAAGGCGAGGTGGATGGCCATCGGGTGCGGTTTGGCTCGGCGCGTTGGCTGAGTGTCGCGACGACGTCAAATCCGCTGTCCGAGGCGTGGCTGCAGATTGATGATGAGCCGCCTGTCCGCTTCCGCTTCGAGGATAGCCCGCGGATCGATGCGCTTGAGACGGTGAATGATTTGCGCGCGCGCGGCTGCGAGATCGTGCTTCTCTCCGGCGACCGGAATGAACCCGTCGCCACCATGGCCCGGCGATTGGGCATTACCGCCTGGCAGGCGGAGTTGAAGCCGCAGGACAAGATTGCGAGGCTCCAGGCCCTGAAAGCAGAAGGCCGGATTGTCGCGATGATTGGTGACGGCATTAATGATGCCCCCGCGCTGGCGGCCGCCGATGTCTCCATCTCCCTGGCCTCGGCTGCGGAGATTTCCCAAGCGGCTGCAGACTTCGTCCTGCAGGGCGATCATCTTGCTGCGGCTCCGCGTGCGCTGGATGTTTCGCGGGGCGCGCGACGTCGCGTGCTCGAGAATTTCGCGCTGGCGGTGATGTATAATATGATTGCGGTTCCGCTGGCCGTGTTCGGCTTTGTTACGCCCCTGATTGCGGCGATTGCAATGTCGGCCTCGTCCGTTCTGGTCACTGCCAATGCGCTGAGGCTCGCCCGCTAATGTCGTTTCTGATCTGGATGATACCGCTGGCCCTCGGCATGGGCGCCCTGGGGCTGTGGGCTTTCCTGTGGAGCCTTCGCTCCGGTCAGTTCGAGGATCTGGATGGCGCAGCTCAGCGCATCCTGATGGATGATGACAAGCCCATCACGCGGGACTGATCTCCAGAAGACGACGGGCTGCGCCCTAGGCCTTGTCCTGCGCGGCTGACGGTTCCGGCTGTGGCGCGAAATCCTTATAGGCATGCCAGGATGCATGCGCCAGCAGCGGGAAGGTGATCGCCAATCCGATCACAAAGAACGCGCTTCCCACAATCACCCAGAAAGCGATCAGCCAGGCCCAGGTCAGCAGCACGAAGGGCTGGCTGAAAACCGCCCGGATCGAGGCGACCAGCGCCGTGACGGCATCAACATCCTGATCCACCAGCATCGGAAAAGTCAAAACAGAGATCGAGAAGGCGATACTGGCCAGGATTGCACCCAGTGCGGTTCCAACGATCAGGAGCGTAAGTCCGGACGCGTGCGTCAAAAGGAAGGGGATGAAGGTGTTGAGGTCAAACTCCGTGCCGGCGGGAACGATGCCGATATAGAGAAATTGCGCCACCCGGAACCAGACCATGAAGAGCAGGGCGAGGATGACGCTCATGAAGCCAATCTGCGACATGCGCGAGGGATAGCGCGTGATCATCACGCGAAAGCGGGGGGCTTCCCCGCGCGCGATTGCGCGACTGATCTGGTAAATGCCGATCGCAAGTGCCGGGGCCACCAGGGCGAAGCCGGACATGGCAATGGGGATGAGTGAAGATTGGTCGATCAGCCAGAGGCCGCTGATAATGAACAGCCCCAGCCCGACGAATATCAGCCCGTAGGCCAGGCTTATGCCGGGCGCGCGCTTGAGGTCCTCATATCCGCGTTTCAGCCATTTCCAAGGGGCGTCCCGTCGGACTGTCTCAAGCGTGACCATATCAATTTCCTCCCGCCCTAGTGTGGCCTGCCAGGCACGTTAAATCTTTGCGACATTACGCCACACATTTTTTGAGGGTATTCTGAGAGATAAGGGCTGCCAAGGAGGAGAAGGCATGTCGTCGGCCCTAATGAGTGAACTTAGCATGCTGGCGGGATTCGCTGCCGGTTTTGCCTCCAGCCTTCATTGCGTCGGCATGTGCGGCGGCATCACTGCCGGCTTGATGTTGCGACTGGCTCCGGATGACAACCGTCCGCGCCAGATCCAGACAGCGCTCCTGACGCAGTTGGGGCGTATCGTCTCCTATACTCTGGCCGGTGCTGTTCTGGCCGGTCTGTCCAGCCAGCTTTACCTGGCGGTTGACCGTGAAGCTGGACTTGTGCTGCTGCGCTGGGCGGCGGCGATTACACTGGTCTATATGGGATTGTCAGTCGCGGGCATGGCCCCCCAGCTGGCCGGTCTGGATCGATTGGGTACGCAACTGACCCGCCTGACGCATTCTCCCTGGGGTCAGCAGCTGCAGCAGTCTGGCGCCTTTGCTGCGGGCATGGTCTGGGGGCTATTGCCCTGCGGCATGGTCTATGCGGCCCTCTTTTTTGCAATGTTGTCGGCGGATCCCTTGCGGGGGGCGTTGATCATGGCCGGTTTCGGTCTGGGAACGCTGCCGGCCCTGCTGGCGACCTCGCTGAGCGCCAGCTTTCTGCTTCGTCTGGCACGGCGTGCCAGTTCTCGGATCGCGGTTGGTGTGACAATCATCTGTCTCGGTGTGGCGTCAGCGGCGATTCCCTGGCGAATAATTGCTGCGCTTTGTGGCTTCCCGATCGAATAAGCCGATCTTCGCAGGTTATCACCCACGCGCTTGTGATCCCTTGCGAGCGGACTGTGCCGCCAAAGCCGATTAGATAGAGTCGAGATATCTGATCGGACCCTGCCATGCTCGCCTTGTTTCTTGCCCTCATTCTCAATGGTGTTGAGACGCCTGAAGCAGAAGCCGACCCGACTCTGATCGGTCAGATCAGCGCGTATTCGCAAGCCCTGATAACCGATTCCGCCCATGGGCTTTATGCCTTGCAGCTGACCCCGCGTTGGGGCCGGGTCTGCCAGGTGCGTGCGCATTTCAGAGGCGCGCCGCCGCGCACCGCGCAATATTGCTCAGGCCGGGTCGTTGCGCGTCATGTGCTCGCTTCCGAGGTGGCCGTCATGGATCACTACGCGATTGCCGATCAGGTCAGCGCCTGTCTTGCCGAGGATGGTGTGATCGCCGAGATCGGATTATCAGCCTCCGGTGAGGGGCAGCAGCGCGCCGGATTTGCCGATTGTCGCCACCAGCATGCAAGTGTGCGCTGTGCTGAGGGATGGCGTGTACAGGGGCTGTTTCTCTACTTCGATGGCGCACCGGGCCTGTTTCGTCATCGTCGGCTGATCGGCCTGCGTCCGCTCTGCATGCAGGCGCCTGATCGCTGACGCCGCCGCCGATAGCCGCAGATCGCACTCTTGCGGAGCTGTTCCCAAGCTGAGAAGCTGACCATGACTTTGCTTGGGGAGACTTTCATGAAAACGCTTATTGCAGCTTTGGCCGCCTCGCTCCTCGCGAGTGCAGCGGGTGCACAGGATCAGCCAGAATGGGCCGTCGTTATTCATGGCGGGGCCGGCGTGATTGAGCGCGGAAACATGACGGCAGAAGTCGAGGCGGAGTATCGAGCGCAGATGCAGGCCGCTCTGGACCGCGGCGCTGATGTTCTTGCTGCGGGAGGTTCAGCTCTGGATGCCATCGAAGCCTCGATCCGCGGCATGGAGGATAGCCCGTTATTCAATGCGGGTCGCGGCGCAGTCTTTACCTCGGCTGGCCAAAATGAGCTCGACGCTTCGATTATGGACGGCGCCACGCTCAACGCCGGTGCTGTGTCAGGTGTCACCGCTGTCCGGCACCCGATAACGCTCGCGCGTTCAATCATGGACGACAGCGTTCATGTCATGTTGCAGGGTGAGGGCGCCCAGATCTTTGCACGCGAGCAGGAGCTGGAGATGGTCGAGCCCGACTTTTTCTTCACCGAACGCCGCTGGGCCGCGCTGGAGCGCCGCCTCGGCGCGCTGGGTCTCGACATTCCCGAGCGTCCTGCCGGCGCCCCGGCACCGCAAGCCGTGGATCATGGAGCGCTCGATCGTGATGAGCGCGAGCACCGCTTCGGTACCGTTGGCGTTGTTGCGCTGGACAGCGCTGGAAATATCGCCGCGGGAACCTCGACCGGTGGTACCACCGCGAAACGCTGGGGGCGGGTAGGCGACAGCCCCATTCTTGGCGCGGGCACCTATGCGAGCAATGCCTCCTGTGGCGTGTCAGCCACTGGAACTGGCGAGTATTTCATTCGCCTGACCGTTGCCAGCCGGATCTGTGCCCTGGTGGAGTTCCAGGGGCTTTCACTGCAGGCCGCAGCCGACCAGGTCATTCAGGACGAGCTTACGGCATTGGAGGGAGATGGAGGCATTGTTGCACTGACACCCTCCGGCGATATCGCGTGGAGTTTCAATACACCCGGCATGTACCGCGCCAGCTGGCGCGCCGGTGAAGCGCCAGTCGTCGCCATCTATGGCGATGAAGACTAGACCGGTCGCAGCGCGCTAGAGCTTGGTCGGGGCGCCGTCGCGGAAATAGGCGGCGTCCCGCTTCATCTCACCGATGATATGATCATAGGCCGCACGGATGCGCGCGCTTTTGCGCACGGTTTCGTGGGCGACGACCCAGAGGTCGAGGGTCGACTCAAAGTCCGGTAGAAGACGGACGAGCTTGTTGGACGCGCGGGCAAGCCGGTGAGAGGTGATCCCAATCCCGAAACCGCTTTCGACCCCTTTGATATGGCTGGCCGGGCTGTTGGCCTTGAAGGAGACGCGTCCGGGCAGGACGGGCGCCCCTTCGATTGAGGTGGGCCAGCCGAAGAAATCCCCAAGACTCCAGGCCACACACGCATGATCGGAAAGGTCATCGGCACAGTCCGGACGGCCGCAACGCTCAATATAGGACTGCGCCGCATACAGGCCGGCACCCACTGTTGCGCCGCGCCGGCCAACCAGGCTTTGCTGTGTGCCCGGACCATTCCAGCGCAGGGCGATATCGGCCTCGCGGTCTGCCAGATTGGCCGGGTGATTCTTGATGACGATCTCGACGCCTACCGCCGGGTTGGCAATCTGAAAGGAGGCGAGGGCGCCGGGCAGCCAGTCTGCACCAAGGCCTTCAGAGGCAGAAATCACCACCAGGCCTGACAGGCTCTGATCCTGTGCAATTGCCGCGCGCTGAATGGCCGAGGCCTCTTCACGCATGCGTTTGGCATGACTGACAATCTTGCGGCCGAGCGGGGTGAGGCTTGATTGCCCGTTCTCGCGCTCGAAGAGGGGTTCGCCGAGCCTCTGCTCGAGCGCTTGCATGCGTCGCGTCACCGTTGGCTGGCTGACGCCAAGCTCGCTGGCGGCGGCGGTGAGGCTGCCTGCTTCCGCAACGGTCAGGCAAACGAGATAGTCAGACCAATCATCCATACGTTTATGTATATTGATAATGTCAAATTGGTCAATGGAATACGCAGAACTGCATTCTATATGTAAACGGTGTTCACTTTCTACCTTCTGAGGTCCATCATGACTCGCAATTCGATCATCGCAATGGTTGCGCTCGCTTCCTTCGCCGGCCTTGCATCTTTTACCCCGCACGCAGTCGGCAGTGTTGCCGAGGCACAAGCGTGTGAAACCGCTCCCCAATTCACTGCGCATCGCTCCGTCAACAGCCGCGTGCGCGCACAGTATAGCGCGGTATCCCGCGGTGAGTGGCTGCAGGCGATCCACTTCGGCAATGAAGTCGTTGATTCCGGCGCCGCCCCGTCTGCGAAAGCCGCAGCCTATACCAATCTCTGCTACGCCTATGCGGCGACCGGCGCTTATGACGAAGCGCTTGAAGCCTGCAACAGCGCGCTGGAGCGCGATGATGACGCTTGGCGTGCCCTGAATAATCGCGGTGCCGCACAATGGCTGGCAGGTGATCGTGTCGCAGCAAGCTCGGATTTCCAGGCCGCTGCAGCGATTGAAGAAGGCGAGGAGGAAGTGATTGCCAACCTCACCCTCGCCCAGTGCAGCTAATCCCCCGACCCAGCTGCATTAAAGAAGACCGGAGCGCTCGTCCGCTCCGGTCTTTTTCTTTGGCCTCTTGCCTGAGTGCTGACCTTGCCTTCCGCTAAAGCGGGGGCTAGCCAAGCAGGATAATGCTCACCAAGAGGGCCCGACATGAAACTCGCTTCGCTCAAGAATAATACCCGCGATGGCCGGCTGGCCGTCGTTTCCAAGGATATTGCCTGGTTCGCCGACGCATCACGAATTGCGCCGACCCTGCAGGCCGCCCTGGACGATTGGGAGCGATGTGAGCCGGAATTACAGTCGCTCTATGAGGAACTTAATCGCGAGACCATTCCGCGGGAGCGCTTTCACGAGCATGATGCCTTGTCGCCATTGCCGCGCGCATTCCAGTGGGCGGACGGGTCCGCCTACGTCAATCATGTCGAACTGGTTCGCAAGGCGCGCGATGCTGAAATGCCGGCGACTTTCTGGACTGACCCGCTGATGTATCAGGGCGGATCTGATGCCTTCCTGGCGCCGCGCGATGACATTCCGCTCGGCGATGAGGCCTGGGGTTGCGATATGGAAGGCGAAGTCGCCGTCATCACTGGTGACGCCCCCATGGGCTGTTCCGAGGATGAGGCCGCCAGCTCAATCCGGCTTTTGATGCTGGTCAATGATGTCTCGCTGCGCGGGCTGATCCCGGCGGAGCTCGCCAAGGGTTTCGGATTTTTCCAGTCCAAACCGCCCAGCGCTTTTTCGCCCGTTGCGGTGACGCCCGATGAGCTGGGCGATGCCTGGTCCGATGGCAAAGTCCATCTGCCACTTCTCATGCATTACAATAATGAACCCTTTGGCAAGGCGGAATGCGGTGTCGACATGACATTCAACTTCCCGCAATTGGTGGCCCATCTCGCCAAGACGCGGCCGGTCACTGCGGGCACCATCGTCGGTTCGGGCACGATCTCAAACAAGCTTGATGATGGTCCCGGCAAGCCGATTTCGCAAGGCGGTGTGGGATATTCCTGTATTGCCGAAATCCGCATGATCGAGACGATCAGCAATGGACAGCCCTCGACCGCCTTCATGAAGTATGGCGATACCGTCAAGATCCAGATGAAGGATGCCGCCGGGCATTCCATCTTCGGCGCCATCGAGCAGTCGGTTGTAAAGTACGAGACCTGACGGGCTAGTTCGCCAGTCCCGCATCGATTTTCAGAGGGTAGCGCTCGCCGTCAAAGGGTTGGAAGTTTTCGGCGATCTCGGGGTGTCCGACCGGACCGTTCTCGGCGTCAGGCAGGAGATTTTGTTCCGAAACATAGGCGCCGTAAAAGCTCTGCTCATTCTCGGCCAGCAGATGGTAGAATGGCTGTTCCTTGTGAGGACGAATGTCCTCGGGAATGGCCTGATACCAGTCCTCGGTATTGGCAAATTCAGGATCGACATCGATCACCACCCCGCGAAACGGGAAGAGCCGATGGCGAACCACATCGCCCAATCCAAATTTTGCCTGCCGGATTTCCATGACGCTACTCTGACATACGGACGTAAATTTTGCGTGGGTTTCCTGCATCCAGGATGCAGGTGTGATCGCCGGTGTAATCCCGGCATCACGCATCTTCCCTCTTTGATGTGAGCGGAGTATCGTATTTTTCAAGACTTGGGCCGGATAGGCGCGCACCGCATTAATCGCAGGATGCGCGCGGCCGGCGGAGATAAAACATGGCGGAGCCTTCGCCCGGAAAGTCCGGGGCGCGGTCCGCCGGACGCAAGCGGGGGCGGCGAAAATCGTCGCAACCAGTGTACGGCGCGATCGATCTCGGCACGAATAATTGCCGTATGTTGCTGGCCCAGAAGACCGGCAATGGCTTCAGGGTTGTGGACGCCTATTCAAGGGTGGTTCGACTGGGCGAGGGACTCGCGCATCACGGTGTCCTGTCCGATGCTGCGATGGACCGGGCTGTGGAAGCGCTCAAAATCTGCGCGGACAAGATCGGCCGCTATAATGTCGTCAAGCATCGTTCGATCGCCACCCAGGCCTGCCGCCTGGCAGAAAATGGCGATGACTTTCTTGAGCGGGTGAAGCAGGAAACCGGACTGGATTTCGACTGCATCTCTGCGGAGGAAGAGGCGCGCCTGGCGGTCCATGGTTGTGTCGACCTGCTCGATCCGGACAAGGATGCGGCCCTGGTCATCGATATTGGTGGCGGGTCCACCGAATTGTCCTGGGTGGATCTCGCGGAATGGCGCGCTCGCGGTGGTCCGCAGAGCGGCGGGCGTCCGCCGATGAAATCCTGGTCTTCGGCACCGATCGGTGTTGTTACCCTGTCCGAGCGTTTCCCCGAGCGGCATGATGACCGCAAGGCCTGGTATCAGGAGATGAAGGCCTTTGCCCGACAGCAGTTGAAAACACCGCGCGGCGCCCGTTCCCTGCGAGATGTGTTCAGCGAGGGGCGGGGGCATCTGGTCGGCACATCGGGAACCGTGACCTCAATGGCCGGTGTGCATCTCAACCTGCCGCGCTATGACAGAAGTCGTGTTGATGGCTTGTGGATGTCGGGAGAGGACGCGCTCGAAGCTTGCAAACGCCTGCGCGAGCTGGATGTGAAGGGCAGGGCAAGCGAGCCGGTGATCGGTGCCGACCGGGCCGAGCTGGTTCTGGCCGGATGCGCCATCTATGAAGCGGTTGCGGAGAAATGGCCTGCTGAACGCTTGCGGGTCGGGGATCGGGGTCTGCGTGAAGGCCTGTTGCTGAATCTCATGCGCAAGCCTAAACGTCGGCGCCGGGGCGGACGCCGCAAACCCCTGGCAGCCGATACGGGCGGGAGCGAAACCTCGTGAGCGATGACGATCACAATGACGGCTCGGGGCCGGAAGACAATGCCGGAGACGGCCAGGACGGCGGCGACGGCAAGGAGTCCCGTCGCCGGCGGCGTGGTGGTCCGGTCACCAAGGGTGGCGATGCCCGCGCGGCCAAACAGTTCCGCACGCGGGTGAAAACGGCGCGCGGGCGCAAGCTCTCCTCGACGCGATGGCTCGACCGTCAACTCAACGATCCGTATGTCAAACGGGCGCAGATGGAGGGCTATCGCTCGCGCGCGGCCTACAAGCTGATCGAGCTTGATGAGCGCTTCAAATTCATGCGACCGGGCCAGCGCGTTGTGGATCTGGGCTCGGCACCGGGCGGTTGGGTCCAGGTGGCCTTGAAAAAAGGGGCGAGCGAGGTCGTTGGAATTGATCTTCTGGAGATTGATCCGATTGAAGGCGCGACCCTGTTGCAGAAGGATTTCACCGAGGGTGACGCGCCGGACCTGGTCAAGGCACAGATGGGCGGCCCTGCCGACCTGGTGATTTCCGACCTGGCGCCCTGGACGACGGGGCACAAGAATACCGATCACCTGCGCATTGTGGCCCTGGTGGAAATGGCGGCTTATTTTGCGTTTGAAACCCTCAAGCCGGGCGGCACATTCGTCGCCAAGGTGTTTCAGGGCGGCACTTCGGGCGATTTGCTTGACCAGTTCAAGGACCGGTTCGCAAAAGTGCGTCATTTCAAGCCCGGCGCCTCGCGTTCGGAGAGCCCTGAAACCTTCCTTATCGCGACCGGTTTCAAAGGCTAGGCATGGCCCGCGCAATCACAATTGAAGCGTTTTACCCTGGAGATGCGGACGAGATTTTCGCCTCAGCCCTCGACTTTTCGGAATTGAGAGCGGCCATGTCCGGGCTCGCCACCTATGAGGGGCTGCCCGAGGGAGAAGCGCAGGAAGGTCAGCATTACACGCTGGATGTCACCCTGTTTGGCTGGATGAAAAACGCCGGCCATGAAATCTTTCTCGAGACGCTGAACCGGCAGGAGCGCTGGCTGCAGAGCCGCGAGCGCAACGCCACGATCCGTCGGTGGGATCATCATCTCAGCGTTCAGCCCCATGAAAAAGGCGCGGTCTGGACGGATACGGTCATCCTCGATGCCGGATGGCAGACCTGGTTCGTCTCTCTTTTCGTGGCCTATGTGTACCGCTATCGCCATAAGCGCCGCGAAACGCTCTCCCTGAAATCCTGGTCAAAGCGTGGGCTGGACGACTGATTTCACCGACTGAAACCCACATCTCCGATTGACCTTGAGCGCCCGTCTGATATAGCGGTCCCGCAAGAGAGAAGGAGGTCTCCTATGGAGATTCGTGAAGGTCTGACCTTCGATGACGTGCTCTTGCAGCCCGGCCCGTCCGAAGTTCTTCCCGCCACCGCCAATGTCGCGTCCCGCATCGCAAAAGATGTCGGTCTGAACATTCCCATGATGGCCGCGGCGATGGATACCGTATCCGAGGCCGGCATGGCGATTGCCATGGCTCAGTCTGGCGGTATGGCGGTGATCCACCGCAATCTGACCATTGCAGAACAGGCCGAGGAAGTGCGGCGTGTGAAACGCTATGAAAGCGGCATGGTGGTCAATCCGGTGACGATCTCTCCCGACGCGACGCTGGCTGAGCTCAAGGCGCTGATGGCCGAGCATCGCATCTCCGGCATCCCGGTGGTTGAAGGCGCGACCAATGCCAAGCCGGGCAAGCTCGTCGGTATCATCACCAATCGCGATGTGCGCTTCGCCGACGATCCGAATGAAAAGGTCGGCAATCTCATGACCCGTGATGTTGTCACGGTGAAGGAGGGTGCCAGCCAGGACGAGGCGCGCGCCAAGCTTCACAGGCATCGTATCGAGCGGGTGCTCGTCGTCGATGACAAGGATCGCTGCATCGGCCTGATCACCGTCAAGGACATGGAAAAGGCCCAGCAATACCCGACGGCGGCCAAGGATGAGCAGGGGCGCCTGCGCTGCGCGGCGGCGACGACCGTCGGCGATAGCGGTTTCGAGCGCGCCGAGGCGCTGATCGATGCTGGCGTTGATGTCGTGGTCATAGACACCGCGCACGGGCAAAGCGCCTCGGTGCTCGACCAGGTGACGCGGGTCAAGAAATCAACCAATGCGGCGCGCGTCGTGGCTGGCAATGTCGCCACCTATGACGGCGCTAAGGCGCTGATCGATGCTGGCGCTGATTGCGTGAAGGTCGGTATCGGACCCGGGTCTATCTGTACCACGCGCATCGTTGCCGGTGTCGGTGTTCCCCAGCTGACGGCGGTGATGGACGCCCGGCGCGCGGCGGAGGGATCTGACGCCTTCATCATTGCCGATGGCGGGATCAAATTCTCCGGAGACATGGCCAAGGCGATTGCTGCGGGCGCTCATGCTGTCATGGTCGGCTCGCTACTGGCCGGGACGGAAGAGGCCCCGGGCGAGGTCTTCCTCTACCAGGGACGCTCCTACAAGGCCTATCGCGGCATGGGGTCGCTGGGCGCCATGGCCGCTGGTTCTGCGGATCGCTATTTCCAGAAAGATACAGAGCGTATGAAGCTGGTTCCTGAAGGCATCGAGGGGCAAGTGCCGTTCAAGGGGCCGGTTGGACCGATCCTGCACCAGATGGTCGGCGGCCTGCGTGCAGCCATGGGCTATACCGGCGCTGCGACGATCGAGGACTTGCATCAAAAAGCGCAATTCGTCCGCATCACCAATGCAGGCCTGCGTGAAAGCCATGTGCATGACGTGAAGATCACGCGCGAAGCCCCGAATTATCCGACGACAAGCTAGCGGTGGCCCTCGCGTATGGCTGCCAGACGGAAACATGTCTTGGTGGCGCAGGCGCGGCGTCGCTAGCCTGTCGCCTGCCAGAGGTTATTGAAGGATATTTCCCATGCAAACCGCGCTACTTTTCCCCGTCCTGGTCTATGTGGCTTATTGCTTTGTCATTATCGGGATGATGGGCGGATCCCGTTTCCACGCGATGTCGACCGGTGCGGTCAAGGGGCGTCAGCTCAAGCTGGGCGAGCGCAATTGGCCGGAGCCGATCCAGCGTATCTCCAATGTTGCCCAGAATCAGTGGGAAACGCCCATTCTGTTCTGGGTCGCGATTGTATTTGCGCTGATCCTACCGATAGAGTCGGCGCTGCTGGTCCCGCTTGCCTGGGCCTTTGTCGCTGCACGCATCGTCCATGGTGTGATTTACATCCGCTTCAATCACATCCTGTCGCGCTTTTCGGCCTTTGCGTTCGGCCTGCTTGTGACTTTGGGTATGTGGGTGTTGATCGCGCTGGAGGTCTTCAGCCGATGATGCCGGAACAGCCGCCGCTCGATACAGGCAAGGACCTGCTTTTCCTGCTGACTGGAAGCTGGGTCAATGAGGAGACCGGCGAGGAGCGTCTTTGCCCGGATGCCTGCCTGGTTGAGGGGGCCTTGCTGCTCAATCCGCACTGGGCGGAGGCGGTGACGATTGTCCGGGTCGATTATCCGCGACCGCGCCCGGCGATTGTGGACCTGCTGGATGAGCAAAATCAGAACGCGCCGACGCTGATCCTCGCGGCGGAAAGCCCGGCGCATCAGCCGGTCGAGGCCGAGATTAACGGGCGGCGCATTATGACCGACCCGAAACAGATATGCCGTCAACTCGCGCAGGCCTATGGCGGCTCGCGACCCGGCTAGCGACAATGAATCGCCTTCCCCGCCAGGGGCGGGTTGAAAGGACGATGGAATGAGAGACGGCGGACGGATCGCGGCGGCGATTGAAATTCTTGAAACACTGGAGACCCAGCACCGACCGGTGAAGGATGCGGTGCGCGATTGGGGCAAGGCCCATCGTTTCGCCGGATCGGGAGACCGGGCCTGGATTGGCGGGCTGGTGCTCGATGCGCTCCGGCACAAGCGCTCGGTCTCGCATGCCATGCAGGATGAGCGTGCGCGCGCCCTTGCCCTGGGCACGGCCGGTCGCATCTGGGGCTTTGGCGCGGACGAGCTGGATGCGGTTTTTGAGGGCGATGAGCACGCTCCGGAACCGCTGACTGCGCAGGAACGGGCGGGGCTTGAACGCGATATCGGTGATGCGCCCATGCCCGTGCGTGGCGATTTTCCCGACTGGCTGGAGGAAAGCCTGATCCGGGCCTTCGGAGAGGCTGCGGCTGAAGAGGGGCGTCTGCTGTCCGCACGGGCGCCCGTCGATCTTCGCGTACATGAGGTGAAGGTCGATTTTTCCAAAGCATTCAAAGAGGTGGCGTCCAAAATCAAATCTGTACAGGAATCGGAATTCACCAAGCAGGGGCTGCGTATTCCCTTGCGTGACCCGCGCGCCAAGTCCGCCGCGGCGGAGAGCATTCCCGCCTATGGCAAGGGTTGGGTCGAGGTTCAGGATATTGGTTCCCAGATCGCTGCGCTGGCAGCTGCGCCGCGGGCGGGCGCCCAGATTCTCGATTATTGCGCTGGGGCGGGTGGCAAGACGCTGGCGCTCTCGGCCTTGCTTCATAACACTGGGCAGGTTCATGCCTGGGACCTGGACTGGCGGCGACTGCGGGCGATCTGGCCGCGTCTGAAGCGTGCGGACACCCGCAATGTTCAAGTCCACGATGGTAAGGAAAACGAGGCCTTATCCGGATTTGTTGAAGCTATGGATGTGGTTTTCTGCGACGCGCCCTGCACCGGTACAGGCACATGGCGCCGCCGCCCGGACGCCAAATGGCGTTTGAAGGCCAGCGCGCTAGAACGCCGGATGAGCGAGCAGGATACGGTTCTCACCAAGGCACAGCGCTATGTGAAGCCGGGCGGACGGCTGGTCTATGTGACCTGCTCGGTTCTGCCTGAGGAGAATGGCGATCGGGTCCAGGCCTTCCTCGATAGTGGTGCACCGTTTAAACCCGTCTCGGCGCTTGCGACCCTGCAGTCATCCGGTGGTCTTGTGGCAGGGGCAGAAGCGCGGCTGGAAGCTTGCCAGACCGATCACGGTGCGCTTCAGCTGTCACCAGCGCGCACGGATACGGACGGGTTTTACATCTGCGTGATGGAGCGCGAGAGCTGATGGGGGCAGCTAAAGCCATTGCCGCTTTCGTCCTCGGAATTGGAAGCTTTTTTGTTTTCGCGCGCTTAATCATTCCAAGGATTGATTATTCTCGTCCCTGAACGGAAAGCGAGAATGCTTGGTTCTACCTATACCCTTACCGGTCCTATCAGACCTTGGTTTTGGGATC
>JBELMP010000055.1:0-14116 GCA_042095695.1 Maricaulis sp.
AGAGCGAGGGGGAGGAGGGTACGCAACATGGCAAGCTAGCCTTTCAGGAACGGGATCATGCGGGCCAGAAGGTTGTCCCGGTTGATGAATTGGTGCTTCAGGGCTGCGGCGATGTGCAGACCTACCAGGATCAGGAAGGCCCAGGCGCCCGCGCCGTGCGCGGATCCGAGCTGGCCGGCCAGCTCTTCGGACTGGGGCACGGGAAGTTTTGGAATAGGCAGGGCCGGATCATTGAAGAAAAAGGCCGGGAAAGGCGAGGCGGACGATGCCAGCCAGCCGCCGATGGGCATGCCGATCATGATGGCATAGAAAGCCCAGTGCGTGCCTTGGGCCGCCAGACGCTCCCAGCCTGTCATGCCCTCTGGCAGTCCCGGCCCGGGATGGCGCAAACGCCAGTAAAGACGAAGAAAACTCATCGCTAAAATGATCAGGCCGATGGTCTTGTGAGTATTGTAGACCGCCTGGACCTGGTCCAGCGGTGCTTCTCCAGCCAGCATTTGTTCGCGCAGATCCTCCATATACCAGCCCATGAAGACCATGAGCATCAGGAGAATGGCCAGCACCCAATGGAGCGTAATGGCAACAGGCGTGTAGGTTTTAGTCATCGCGGCCTCCTTCAAGGAATTCTGCCTCGATCCGGATACGTACCTCGCGGCCGAGAATCGTCTGCGGCAGATTGCCGATATTAAACGCTGTCCGGTCGATCACCAGATCCGCGCCGAAACCGACAGCCTGGCGTCCTTCGAGCAGGTTGAACAGGCCACCATAGAATTCAATTTCAAGGCTGGTCGGCTCTGTGAAACCGTTCAGGCTTAGTTGACCATGGGCGCGGCCCGTGGTTGCGCCGGTCAATTCAATCCGCTCGGAGACAAAGCTGATTTGTGGATGCGACCCGGCATTGAACCAGTCCTGCGCCAATTCCCGGTCGAAGTCTGGATCTCCGGTTGATATCGAGTCGACAGCGATAACGGCGCTCAATTGCGCCGCTTCGGGATTGGCCGGATCGAAGTCCAGACTCGCCTCGATTGCGTCGAACCGGCCCGTATACCAGCTCAGACCCATATGCCGGACCCGCCAGATAACGCTGGTATGGCCGGTATCGAGCGTCCAGCTCCCCGCTGGCAGGCGGAGCGGATCCGTGGTCGGGGTCGCACAGGCGGAGAGGCTCAGCACCGATGCGCAGATTGCCGCAGCAAGAAAGAGTGGTCGGACTGTCATACTGCGATAATTAAGGGGTCTGCAGCGGCTGGGAACCCCCAAAACGATGCTGAACCGGAAAATCAATGTTTCCGGGCTCGCAGTTTTGGCCAAGGGCGTTATCCTGCCCGCAAAACGGTTGGGAGAATTATAAATGGATTATCGCGCGCCGGTAGACGAGTTGCGGTTCACCTTGGAAGAAGTGGCTGCGGTCGACAGTGTGAAATCGGGCGGGGCCTTTGCCGAGCTTACCGGCGATCTGACCAGCGCGATCCTGGACGAGGCCGCGAAACTGGCTGGCGATGTGATCGGCCCGCTCAACCGGATCGGTGATCAACAGGGCTGCAAGCTGTCAGAGGGTGTGGTTACCACGCCGGACGGTTTCAAACAGGCCTATGCACAATTCGTCGAGGGCGGCTGGCAAGGCCTCCAATTCCCGGCCGAGGTCGGCGGGATGGGCCTGCCGCGCGCGCTTGGCGTGGCCATGTTGGAAATGATCCAGAGTGCGAACATGGCCTTCGGACTGGGCCCGATGCTGACCTATGGCGCGATTGAGGCCCTGCTGGCGCACGGTACCCAGGAGCAGCGTGATCTCTACCTGCCCAAACTCCTGTCGGGCGAATGGACCGCGACGATGAATCTGACCGAGCCGCAGGCCGGCTCCGATGTCGGCGCCCTGCGCAGCAAGGCAGAGCCGAACCCGGATGGGTCCTGGGCCGTCTCCGGCCAGAAGATCTACATCACCTGGGGCGAGCACGACTGCACCGAGAATATCATCCATCTTGTGTTGGCGCGCACGCCGGGCTCGCCCGACGGAACCAAAGGCATTTCGCTCTTCATCGTTCCCAAATTCCTCGAAGACGGGTCGCGGAATGCAGTTCAGGCGATCGGTCTTGAGCACAAGCTGGGCATCCACGGGTCTCCGACCTGCACGATGGAATATGCCGGCGCGAAGGGGTGGCTGATTGGCGGCGAAAATGCGGGCATGGGCTGCATGTTCACCATGATGAATTCTGCGCGCCTGAATGTCGGCGTACAGGGTGTCGGTATTGCCGAGCGTGCCTACCAGCAGGCGCTGGGCTATGCCCGGGAGCGCAAGCAGGGACGGGCCCCGGGCGCGGAGGGACCAGCCCCCCACGCCATTATCCATCACCCTGATATCCAGCGTACCCTGGCCCTGATGAAGTCCAAGATCGCCGCCTCCCGGGCCATTTGCATGGCCTGCGCTGTTGCCGCCGATATCGCTGAATTCGGCGAGGACGAAGAGGAGCGTGCAGCGGCCAAGCGACGCGAGGAGTTGCTGACCCCGATTGCCAAGGCATGGTCGACGGATATCGGTGTCGAGGTCGCCTCTCTTGGGATCCAGATCCACGGCGGTATGGGCTTTATCGAGGAAACCGGCGCTGCCCAGCATTTGCGCGATGCCCGGATTGCGCCGATCTATGAGGGCACGAACGCCATCCAGGCGATGGACCTGGCGGGACGCAAACTCTCCATGGCCGGCGGTGCCGCCTTCACCGAACTCTACGCTGATATTGAACAGACGATTGAGGCTTGCTCGACCTCTTCGCATCCCGATCTGCCGCCACTGGCGGAACGGCTTGAGGACGGTCTGGATGCGCTGCGCGAGGCCGCCGCCTGGCTGTCCGACAGTGATTTGTCAGACACGTTGTCCGGCGCCACCCCGTTCCAGACGCTGGCGGGTGAGGTGATTGGCGGCTGGATGCTGTGCGTTGGAGCGGTGGCGGCGCGTCGACGTCAGAAGGAAGAGGTTGGCGATCCAGCCTTCGCAGCCCAGCGCATCGCTCTCGCCAATTTCTATGCCGAGGCTGTGCTGGCGCTGTCGCCCTCGCGCGTCGACGACATCACCATGGGTATGGATATGATTGCCGAGATCGGTTTCGCCGAGGCGCTTTAGTCTGGCGGCCAGGAGCGGTGCATCATGAGTGAGCCGGCTGGAGCCGTCATAAGCTTGCACGGGATACGCGTCCTCATTGTGGAGGACGTGCCGGCGATTGCGACGCTTGTCAGCAAGCTGGTGACGCGATTCGGCGCTGGCCAGACGGATATTGTGGAGACTGTCGCGGCGGCCTGGGCGCGCCTGCAGACCTATGAGTACGATATTGTCTTGCTGGACTATATGCTGGGTCGCGAAATCGGTCTTCCTCTCGTGGAAGCCTTGAGGGCTTCGGACAAGCCGCAACATGCACGCACTGCGGTGATTTTGCTGACGGCGACCAAGGCCAAGGATATTTTGGAAAAAGCGATCGAGGTCGGGGCGGACGGGTTTCTGGTGAAACCCGTGGCGCCGGATCGTCTCGCGGACCGCATTCTCAAAGCGGTTGATGCTCGTCGCAAACGTGCCGAGAAAGCGGGTATAAATCCCTCGCCTGGCGCTGAAGGCTCAACGCCCCCGCCTCCCGACGAGGGCGATGATGATGCCTTTGAAGTCGACTAGACCCACAGGTGAAGTCGACTAGACCCACAGGGTCCGGGCATTGCCAATGCCGCGGCCGTCCAGCAGACGGATCAGCCCGACACAATTGCGGATCAGGACCCAGAGCCAGATCGCAACGAAGCCCAGCGCTCCAATCGGTGACAGGATCACGGTGATGATCATCACCGTACAGGCAATTATACCAATTAACGCGCCCCAGAAGGTGCCGATCTGGAATTGGTAATGCGACCGGATCCACTCCGGTGATTCATCCTTGCGTACATAGGCAATTATGAGGGCGATGATCGAGGTCAGGCCGATTATATTGCCCAGCAACATCAGCGCGTAATTCAGGCCAAGCATGACCCGATCGCTGCCATTGCGGCTCTCGCCCGTGTCGTGATCGATAATCGTTCCGGTCATTTGGTGTCTCTCCTTTAACCGCATAGTGTCAGGACACTTGTACCGACGCGAGAGGGACGCTTTTTTCATCGATCCCCTATGGCGGCGAGGCCACGATTGCAGGCAAATTCGGCGTGAATATGGGGAAACGGTCTTTTGCTGGTGCGCTTTTCGACGTATCCCGCTACTCGTATAAGGGAAGATCTGGATGGATTGGATCAAACAATTGCGCTGGCCCGGTTGGCTGGCACTGGCTGGCAGTACATTCCTGGCGCTGGTGCTCTTGCTGGGACGCGCGACAGGGCAAGGTCTGCCATTCCCGTGGAGCCTGTTACTGCTGGTCGCTTGTGCGTCCATCGGAGCCGGTGCCGCGATGCATGTGTTTGAGACGGCCGTTGGCAAGGCCCGGGGTGCTGGACCCCAGGCGACAGATAACGCGGATGAGGAAGTCGGATGAGTTTGATAGTGACAATGTCTGATATGGTCCCCGGTCGCGAGATCGACAGCGTCATTGGTGTTGCGCGTGGCAATGTAGTGCGCGCTCGTTTCTTCGGTCGTGATTTTATTGCCGGCCTGCGCAATCTAGTCGGCGGCGAAGTTCCCGAATATACAAAGCTTCTGGCGGAATCGCGCGAGCAGGCCATGGACCGTATGGTACGCCATGGCAATGAGCTTGGTGCGGATGCGATTATTACCTTCCGCCTCGCGACATCGACCGTGATGGACGGTTCTGCTGAAATTCTCGCCTATGGAACGGCGGTGAAACTGAAATGAACGCCATCCTCAAACGTATTCTGGGCAGCGCTGACGAAGTGCTTGAACTTGTTCGGTTTTTCGGCGGCGTCGCCGCCGTCTGGTTCGGGCTTGTAACCTTCGGCTTCGCGGCGTTCCACATCCCGTCCGAAAGCATGCAGCCCTCGCTGGAAGTGGGAGACCGCGTTCTCGTATCGAAATGGGCCTATGGCTATTCCCGGCACTCCCTGCCGCTGGGGCTTGGCTATGTTCTGCCCGGGTCCTGGAATGGACGCCTGGCCTGGCATGAACCGCAGCGCGGAGATGTCGTGGTGTTTCGTGATGAGCGGCAGATGGATGGGCAGCCCCGCAATCTGATCAAGCGTGTGATCGGTATTGCCGGAGATGTCATCGAAGTCCGCGACGGCCGTCTATATCTGAATGGCGAGGTCGCGCCGCGTGTCTTCGAGGACCTTCGGACTTATCGCGATGCCTCTGGTCGACCGCGCACCGCGACGCATTACACTGAAATCCTGCCGGGGGATCGTGAACACCCGATCTATGAATTGTCCGACGATTACCTGCTGGACGATTACGGGCCTGTGACGATCATGCCCGGGACGGTATTCGTTATGGGCGACAATCGTGATGCTTCCAATGACAGCCGGGCGCAGCGGGGTCCGGGCCTTGTGCCTCTTGCCAATGTCGTCGGTCGTGCCGAGACAGTCATCTTCACCCTCGCCTCGTGTCGCCGCGAAGAGGGGCTGTATTGTCCGTCCGGCCGGGTTTGGCGGGGACTGTAAGCGCAGATGAATTGGCGTTTCAGGCTATTGCGGCGCATGCCGCGCTGGCTGCGTAGCCAGGTGCGCGAGACCGTCGAGCTGATCCGGTTTCTCGGCGGCGTCGTGGCGATCTGGTTCGTGTGGACATCGGTCGCCTTTGCGACCTTCTACATTCCTTCCGAGAGCATGCAGCCGGCACTGGAAGTCGGCGATCGTATCGTCGTGTCCAAATGGGCTTACGGCTATTCGCGCTATTCCCTGCCGCTTGGGCTGGAGCGCGTCCTTCCAGCCAGCTGGAATGGTCGCATCGCCTGGGCCGATCCGGATCGCGGTGACGTCATCGTCCTGACCTCGCCGACCAATGGGCTGACGCTCATCAAGCGCGTGGTTGCCCTGGAAGGCGATCGCGTCGAAGTTCGCAATGGTCGCCTCTATCTCAATGATCAGCCGGTGGAGCGGGTTCTCACGGAGACGCGTCGCTATCGCGAGCATCGTGGTGCCGTCGTTGATGTCGATGTTTATTCAGAGACCCTGCCGGAGGGCGGCAGCCATATCATCTATGAGCGCACAGACGCACATTATCTCGATGATTTCGGTCCGGTCACCGTGCCTGAACGGCATGTGTTCCTGATGGGCGATAACCGGGACAATTCCGTTGACAGCCGGGATCGTCGCGGGCCGGGTTTTGTGCCGTTGGTCAATATTATCGGCCGGGCGGAAACGGTCTCCTTTACACTCAAATCCTGCCGCGAAGAGGCCGGGCTGGACTGTCCGAGCGGACGGGTCTGGCGCGGATTGTGATCCCGCACTACTTTCCCCCCATGATCGATAACGGGGAGAGGCCGATATGAGCCTTCGGAACAAGACCATTTTCATCACTGGCGCGAGCCGCGGTATTGGACTGGCGATTGCGGAACGCTGCGCTCAGGACGGTGCGAATATCGTTATTGCGGCGAAATCCGTGACCGAGGACAGCCGGCTGGGCGGTACGATTCACTCGGCGGCCGAAGTGGTTGAGGCGGCTGGCGGCCAGGCCCTGCCGGTACAGTGTGATATTCGCGATGAGGCCAATGTTGAAGCTGCGGTCGCGGCGGCCGTGGAGCGTTTCGGCGGGATTGATGTCGTGGTGAACAATGCGTCCGCCATCTTCCCGCGCGGTACGGCGGATACGCCGATGAAGCGCTATGATCTGATGCATGGCGTGAATGGTCGCGGTACTTTTCTGGTGACCCAAAAATGCCTGCCCTATCTGGAGAAGGCGGAGAATCCCCACATCCTGGTCCTGTCCCCGCCGCTGGATATGCGCGAGCTCTGGTTTGGACCGCATGTCGCCTATACCAGCGCCAAATACCAGATGAGCCTTTGCGTGCTCGGATGGGGCCATGAATTCAAGGGCCGCATCGCGGCAAATGCGATCTGGCCGCGTACGGCGGTTGCGACCGCTGCGATCTCCAACGTGCTGGCCAATGATGAGGCGATGAAAACCTGCCGGAAGCCGGATATTCTCGCTGAGACCGCCTATCGTGTGCTGAACAAGCCGGCGGCGGAGTTCACCGGCAATTTCCTGATCGACGACACCTTCCTCTACTCGGAAGGCGTGACGGATTTCGAACAATTTGCCGTGACGCCGGGTACGGACCTTCTGCCGGACTTCTTTGTGCCGGAAGACGATGTTGCACCCACCCCGCCGGGTGTGAAAATCATGGATCTGTCGAATCTTTCGCACTGATCCAGCGGAGCCGTAATGTCGGTCATTATTGTCGATTCCGTCGCCAGTGCGGGCCATGTGGTGCCGGACGGGCACCCTGAGCATGGCGGGCGGTACTCTGCGGTGAAGTCGGCCCTGCGCGCCCTGCCGGGCGTGCACTGGCTGACCGCCGAACCGGCGACGCGCGATCAGCTCGCGCGGTTTCATACACATGCCCATATCGACCGCATCCTCGATGCCGGCGCCGAATTGCAGCCCGGGGCACTGACGGCGCTCGATTCGGATACGTTGATGTCGGCCTCCTCCGCCGGGGCGGGCCTGCACGCGGCGGGCGCGGTGGTTCAGGCCGTCGATCATGTGATGTCCGATATTGAGCGAACCGCCTTCATTCTGGCGCGGCCCCCCGGGCATCATGCCGAACCGGATCGCGCTATGGGTTTTTGCCTGTTCAACTCCATCGCCATCGGGGCCTGCCACGCGCTTGAGGCGCACGGGCTGGAACGCGTGGCCATTGTCGATATTGATGTTCATCACGGCAATGGCAGCCAGTGTCTGGCCGAACGCGATGACCGCGTCTTCTTCGCTTCGCTCCACCAGGCGCCGCTTTATCCCGGGACGGGATCCAGCACCGAGACCGGGCTGAATGGCAATGTGCTCAACATCCCCCTGCCAGAGGCGACGCCATCCACGCAATGGCGCCAGCTCTTTGCCGCAGAAGTCCTGCCGGCACTTGCGGCCTTCCGGCCGCAGATGGTTTTCGTCTCCGCCGGCTTTGACGGGCATGCCGATGACCCGCTGGGCGGCTTTTTGCTGAGCGATGAGAATTATCGCTGGATTGCGCAGCAACTCCTGTTGAGTGCTCGAGAATTTGCGGATTCGCGACTTGTCTCCGTGCTGGAGGGCGGATACGACTGCCCGGCACTCGGGCGTTCCGCCGCAGCCTTTGTCGGTGGCTTGGGCAATGGGTGAGCCAGTAATCGGGCGAGCTTGTCCGCGCTAGAACAAGGCTTGATACGCGTTCATGTCCCAGCTCGATGCCGATAACTCGACCTCGCCGCACGGACGTAATGCCGGACGCATCACGGTCGCCCGTCATGGCCAGCCCGACGCCAATCGCGAGGCCCGCATGGGCTGGCGCGGTTATATCGACTGGTGGGACAATATCTATCAACCGGCCAGCCTGGTCGCGGGCCAGAGCGCGCCGGAGCGCCTCTTGCAGGCGGCTGCCGAGGCTGACACCGTCTTCGCCAGCACGCTGCCCCGCGCCATCGAAACGGCCCAGTCCGCTGCACCGGGACGCGAGCTGGTCATTGATCCGGTTTTCGTCGAAGCGGAATTGCCGCCGCCATCGCTGCCGGGCACCTACATGGCCAAGACCTGGGGCGTTTTTGCCCGCTGTTCCTGGTGGTTTGGATTCTCCCGGGACCGCGAAAGCCGGTTCGAGGCCGAGGCCCGCGCCGCGATGGCCGCAGCGCGTCTGGTTGAAGCCGCACAGAGCGGCAATGTCGTCCTGTGCGCTCATGGCTGGTTCAATCGCATGATGCGTCCGCATATCAAGAAGGCGGGCTGGTATCCGGTTCATGATGGCGGCGACGGGTATTGGTCCTGCCGACAATATGAGTATCGCCCGCGTTAGCGCGTTGCCCTGACGGCTGGCCTGAGCCTATGCTGCTTCAGCCTTGGAGATCCCTATGTCCGACAATGCCAACAGCGAAATCTCTTCCATGTCCTTTGAACAGGCGCTGAGCGAGCTCGAGCGTATTGTCCAGCAACTGGAAAGCGGGGAGGTCGAGCTGGAACGGTCCATCGCCATTTACGAGCGGGGCGCCGCCCTGCGCGCCCATTGCGACAGCAAGCTCAAGGATGCCGAGCTGAAAGTCGACAAGATCGTCAAGGGCGAGGATGGCAGCCTGTCCCTGGAACCTGCCGGTCTCGACTAAGACCTTCCCGGCCCGCCTGGCGGGCGCCCGCCGATCCGAGCCCCTTGTATGAGCCTTCCTGCCTTCGAACACCGTCTGAATGAAGCCGCTGACCGGGTCACTGTCGCCCTGGATGCGCTTCTGCCGCGCGCGGAAGGACCGGAAGCCTCCCTCAACTCTGCCATGCGTTATGCAGCGCTGGGGCCTGGAAAGCGCCTGCGCCCGTTTATCACCATGGAGCTGGGCAATCTGATCAATGCGGATGAGCGCGGGCTCTTGCGGGCGGGCTGTGCCGTGGAATGCATCCATGCCTATTCCCTGATCCACGACGATCTGCCCTGCATGGATGATGATGATATGCGTCGCGGCCGTCCGACCGTGCACAAGGCGTATGACGAGGCGACGGCTGTGCTGGCCGGTGACGCGCTCCAGGCGTCGGCCTTCGAGATCCTCGCTCACCCCGATACGCATGCGCGCGGTGATGTCCGCGCCCGCCTGGTTGAGAAGCTGGCGCGGGCCAGTGGTGCCTATGGCATGGTTGGCGGGCAAATGATTGATATTATCGGCGAGCGCGAGACGCTGGATATCTCGGTGGTGACACGCATGCACCGGATGAAAACCGGAGCTCTGATCAATTTCGCTGCCGAAGCCGCCACGGCGCTGAAAGAGACGGAAGATCATGTCCGTCGGGCGCTTGAAGGATTTGCACACGATCTCGGCTTGGCCTATCAGATCACGGACGATCTGCTGGACGCCACGGGCGATGCAGGGGAGGCGGGAAAGGCAGTCGGCAAGGATGCCGGACAAGGAAAGGCCACTTTCGTCACCATTTTGGGAATCGATGGCGCCCGGGACCGGTCGCGTCATTTGGCCGCGCAAGCGAAAGAGCACCTTGAACTTTTCGGGTCGCGCGCAGATTTATTGAGGCAAGCGGTGGATTTCGTGCTCGAGCGCCGCGGGTGAAAGGCGGACAACAGATGGGCATTGAGACGCCGAATCTTGACCGGATTCAGTCGCCGAACGACCTGAAAAATCTCGATCTTGAGTCGCTCAAATCCGTGGCGGACGAGCTTCGCGCAGAGACGATTGACGCCGTGTCGGTGACGGGCGGGCATCTGGGTTCAGCCTTGGGTGTGGTGGAACTGACGACCGCGATCCATCATGTTTTCGATACGCCGGATGACAAGCTTATCTGGGATGTCGGCCATCAATGTTACCCGCACAAGATCCTCACCGAGCGCCGAGACCGGATCCGCACACTGCGCAAGGGCGGCGGACTGTCCGGCTTTACCAAACGCGCCGAAAGCGATTACGACCCCTTCGGCGCCGCACATGCCTCCACCTCGATCTCTGCTGCACTGGGTTTCGCGGTCGCCCGCGACATCAAGGATGAAGACCGGCATGTGATCGCCGTAATCGGTGATGGATCGATGACCGCGGGCATGGCTTATGAAGCGATGAATAATGCCGGCGTGATGAATTCGCGCCTTGTTGTCATCCTCAATGATAATGACATGTCCATCGCGCCGCCGGTCGGGGCGATGAGTCACTATTTCTCACGCCTCGTTTCCAGCCAAGGCTATCGCAGTATCCGCAAGCTGGGCAAGGGCGTTGCCAAGGCTTTCCGGGTGGAAGAAGCCGCCCGCCGCGCCGAGGAATATATGCGCGGCATGGCCATGGGCGGGACGTTGTTCGAGGAAATGGGCTTTCGCTATGTCGGACCGATTGACGGCCACGACATGGACCAGCTTGTGCCGGTCCTGCGCAATGTCCGTGACGGCGATGACGGGCCGGTCCTGATCCATGTGGTCACCCAGAAAGGCAAGGGCTATGGCCCGGCCGAGGAAGCCGCGGACAAGTATCACGGTGTCGCCAAGTTCAATGTGGTCACCGGGGAACAGCAAAAGTCCAAGGGCGGGCCGCCCTCCTACACCAAGGTGTTCGCGCAACAACTGATTGCCGAGGCTGAAACCGATGATCGCATTGTCGGGATCACCGCCGCCATGCCGGGCGGTACGGGCCTGGACCTGTTCGGCCAACGCTTCCCCGAGCGCATGTTTGATGTGGGTATTGCCGAACAACATGCCGTTACATTCGCCGCCGGGCTTGCCGCCGACGGAATGCGGCCATTCGCGGCGATCTATTCCACCTTCCTGCAGCGCGGTTATGACCAGGTCGTCCACGACGTGGCGATCCAGAAACTCCCGGTTCGCTTCGCCATTGACCGGGCTGGTCTTGTTGGTGCCGATGGGTGCACCCATGCGGGCAGTTTTGATGTCGGCTATCTCGGCGCCCTGCCTGATATGGTCGTCATGGCGGCCGCCGACGAGGCCGAACTCTGCCGTATGGTCAGGACCGCCGCCCAGATCGATGACCGGCCATCCGCCTTCCGCTATCCACGAGGCAATGGCACCGGCATTGACCTGCCAGCGACGATCGAGGCGCTGGAGATTGGCAAGGGCCGGATCATTCGCGAAGGCGGGTCCGTCGCCATCCTGTCGCTTGGGACCAGGCTTGAGGAGGCGCTCAAGGCCGCTGACGAGCTCGGAGCCAAGGGCTTCCCGACAACCGTTGCTGATGCCCGCTTTGCCAAGCCACTCGATGAAGAGCTGGTCCTGCGCTTGGCCCGCGAGCATGAAGTGCTCATTACGGTGGAAGAAGGCGCGGTTGGCGGGTTTGGCGCCTTTGTCCTTCACCTGCTGGCGGAGAAGGGCGCGCTCGATTCCGGCCTGAAAGTGCGCACCATGACCCTGCCTGATGTCTTCCAGGACCAGGACTCGCCTTACGACATGTATGAAACTGCAGGTCTCAACGCCCGGCACATCGCCGCCAAGGCGCTGGAGACACTCGGACGGTCCGAGGATGCGGCGCGTGTGATCACTGCGCCCTTTGGCGCTGAGTAGGAGCGAGCGGCGCGACAGCTTGCTGTCGCCCGCAGAGGATTGATCCGCAGCCTGTCGCCGGTTAATTGCGCTGTATGCGTGCTGACAAATTCCTCGTCGAGAACGGGTATTTCGAGACCCGAGCCAAGGCCCAGGCAGCGATTGCGGCCGGTCGGGTCAGCGTTGATGGCCAGCCTGTGCGCAAACCCTCACAACAACTGGCCGCCAATGCGGTGATCCTTGCGGAGGCGGCGCATCCCTACGTGTCGCGCGCCGCGCTGAAACTGGTCGCGGCGCTGGACGCCTTTGATATTGATGCAAGCGGGCGAACCTGCCTGGATGTTGGCGCATCGACCGGCGGGTTTACGGAAGTCCTGCTGGAGCGTGGTGCCGCGAAAGTCTGTGCTGTTGATGTCGGCCGCGGGCAATTGCACGACAGGCTGCGCGACGATAGGCGTGTGATCTCGATGGAAGCGACCGATGCCCGGGACCTGACTGCGCAGGCGCTGGGCGCGGCGCCATCGCTGATCGTCTGCGATGCGAGTTTCATTTCCCTCCTGAAAGTCATCCCGGTGCCGCTATCGCTGGCCGCAGAGACGGCGGTTTTTATCGGCCTGGTCAAACCTCAGTTCGAGGTCGGCCGCTCCGGTATTGGCCGCGGCGGGCTGGTACGCTTTCAGGAAGAGGCGCTGCGCGCAGTCGACACCGTCCGGACCACGCTGGACGGTATGGCGAGGTTCAGGGTCGGGAATGTGATCCCCAGCCCGATCACCGGCGGTGATGGCAATCAGGAATATCTGCTGGTCGCCCGGAAGGGATAGGCGATGACCCGTACCAAAAACGGCGACCCGTTTCCGGATCGCCGCTTCGGGTTCGGGCTAGCCGACTGAACTAGTTGCCGCCATAGGCGTCATGGGGACGCCAGATGCCGTCAGCGCCCTGACACATATAGACCTCGATATAGCGCACCTGGTTATACTGGTCGTATTGCGGCGAGGACCGGTATTCGCAAGACCAATTGCTGGAATTGGCATTATAGGTCCGTGCCTGATTGTAGCCGGAGCTGCGACCGCCGAGGAGGTCTGCGTTCGAGCGGCTGTTATAGCCGTCATTATAGCCATAGCCGTCATTGTTATACTGGTTGTTCGAATAACCGGAATTCTGGTGATAGCCCTGATTATAGTGACTGTTGGAGTGGCGGTAATTGTCGCAATCACCACCGCCGGCAATGCCGGCTCCGATGACGGCGCCGACGCCGGCGCCGGCTATGGTCGCGACCGCCTCGTCATTGTTATTGCCATGATGGCGACGATGATCATAACGCCGATCATAGCGGCGGTCATAACGCCGGTCATAGCGTCCATGATGGCTATATTGGCGGCGGTCATGCCCCCGGTAATGGCGGTTGCGGTCATCATCATCATCTGCGAGTTCATTGCCGATCACGGCGCCAAGCAGGCCACCGATAATCGCACCGGCGACCTGTCGGTCTTCGCGGGCATTCTCGCATTCCGAATAGGACCGGGACTGATAGGACTGGGCCGAGGCCATCGGCGCGATGAACGCCATGGCAGTTGCGGAAAGCAGGGCAGTCGCGACGATTTTCATGTCAAATCTCCTGATGCGCCAACAGCATACACTGGCTTTGATACGCTACCCTAATCATTGCCGCCTGAGCGCAGGATGAATGACCGTCTTGCAAGCTTCCGGCCAGGTTCAGCCTGCGGCTTCTATCGCGATTATGGCTTTCAAACCCCGTATTGCCTGCGTTATGGTAGCGCTATCGAAAGCTTGTGCGACAGCTGCTGGCCCCAAAGGCCGGGTCAGACGCATACGGCCGAACAGGCGGCCCCGGGGAGATACTGATATGAAACCGATTATCGCCATTCTGCTTGCCGCCGCCGCGATACAGGTGTCCTGCCAGGAAGCGCCTGAGCACGGGGCTGCAGAAATCCCTGCTGGTCCGGCGGAGGTGGCGCAGCAGGAATCTTTGGCGAGTGCATACTTTGACTGGTTTGACTATGCCGGGGCTGACACGCTTTTCGAAACCGCGCTGG